>JAGCXZ010000187.1 GCA_017961065.1 Lachnospiraceae bacterium | reverse complement strand
TTCAAGAAGCAGCTGCCTGCGTATCGGGGCATTTCTGGTCATCCGGAAGATCATGGAGGACTACAGCCTCCCACAGATGCTGGCGAAATATCTGGGGGCAAAGGATTGCGGGCTGTTCCTTGACCTGTGCGCGTACTCGATTGTCTGTGAGAATAATGCCGGGCAGTATTATCCGATGTATGCGTATAATCATCCGCTCTTTACGGAAAAGATGCATATATACAGTGACACAAAGGTCTCCGATTTCTTTGCTTCCATTACAGATGATCAGAGCGTCGGGTTCCTGAATGAATGGAATGCGACAAGGGACCATCGGGAAAAGATCTATATTTCTTATGATTCGACCAATAAGAACTGCCAGTCCGGTGATATCGAAATGGTTGAATTCGGTCATGCAAAAGATCCGAAGGACCTGCCGATCTTCAACTATGCGGTAGCCTATGACACAAACAACCGGGAGCCGCTGTTTTATGAACAATACCCGGGGAGCATCGTGGATGTTTCACAACTGCAGTTCATGCTGGAAAAAGCAAGGGGATACGGTTATAAACGGGTCGGATTTATCCTTGACCGTGGATATTTCAGCAAAGAAAACATCCGATACATGGATCAGTGCGGCTATGATTTCGTGATCATGGTCAAAGGCATGGCTTCTTTTGTCAGCACCCTGATCCTTGAAAACAAAGGGAAGTTTGAGAATAAACGGGAATGCAGTATCCGGAAGTATAAGACGTACGGCATGACGGTCCGGCATCAGCTGTACGCTTCGGATGAAGAAGAAAGGTATTTCCACCTGTATTACTCTGATCAGAAGGCAAGCGCACAGCGCGAACAGGTCGAAGCAAAGATCGACCGGATGGCAAATCACCTGAATAAACTGAAAGGAAAAGCCGTTACGATCGGGGAAGGATACCGCCAGTACTTTGAACTGTTTATTCATGAGGAAGATGGGGTTTTCCTTTTTGCAAAAGAGAAAGCAGAAGTGATAGAGAAGGAACGCGACCTGTGCGGTTACTTCGTCATTGTTACCTCGAAAAAGATGTCTGCAAAGGAGGCACTGGAACTATACAAGAGCAGAGATGCGTCAGAAAAACTGTTCTCCGGAGATAAGAGCTATCTGGGGAATAAGAGCCTGCGGGTCCAGTCCGATGAGGCGGCGGCAGGGAAAATCTTCACTGAATTCATTGCCCTGATCGTCCGGTGCAGGATGTACACGATGCTGAAGGACGAGTTGGAGAAGCTGGAAACAAAGCCGAATTACATGACAGTGCCTGCAGCGATCCGGGAACTGGAAAAGATAGAACTGGTCAGAGGACTGGATGGCAGGTATCGAATGGATCATGCAGTAACAGCGACACAGAAAACGATCCTGGGCGCGTTCCGAATGGATGCAAGATCTGTAAAAAACAGGGTCAATGAACTCAGTGAACTGCTGGCAGGGATCGGGGAATAACGGAGGAAAGACGCATGGCAAGAGCAAGAAAAACCATTACGCTTGATGAAAAGATGGAGAAAGCACAGGATGCTGTCGAGAAGACAAAGGCCAGATACGATGCTGCCGTCCAAGAACTTCGTGCTCTGCTGGAAAAGAAAGATGCACAGAGGAAGCAGGAACTGCTGAAAGCGGTAGAGAACAGCCCCAGATCATTCGATGAGATCATGGCATTTTTGAAGGCGGAGGAATAATCGATGACTTTATCACAGGAAGATGGACAATTGTATTATAAGTTATGGCTGCCGCTGCTCGACTATGTGAATAAGAAGTATCGTGTCAACCGAAAACTGAAGAGTATCGCGACAGCAAAGGAACTGGATCCGGCAGAAGTGAAAAAGGTGGCGAATAAGCTGTGGTCAGACGTCGCTATCATTGACGATTATCTGAAGGAGAACAATGATCTGCCAGAGGATCACAGGAAGATTATTCAAAGCTGGAAGCGGCGGGTTCAGGGAAGATTCATGATGGAACGGCACCTGAAAAAAGGAACTATCTTCATCTCTATGGAAGATGGAGAGGTGTATCAGGTGAGCGGTATAATATCGAGTTGGGAAGAGATGTTTTTTGGAGCCCCCATGCCGCTGATAATCGAAGCAACGTTTATGCCGTTCCGGGATGTTATCATATCAGACGGTCTGGTAATGCCTTACAACATCCTTATAGGTGGTGGTATGAAACGGATGTTTAAGGATTCATATATGGCTGCAAAAAAGAGCGGCCAGATACACCGGTCGCTCTAAGAATGTGGATTGAGTGAGAAAAAAACAGGAAGTACAGGTTCAATACAATTACGGAAGCGGAACTTTCAAGTCATGGCGTCAATATCGTTATTTATGCGAATCAGTTAACCAGAAGTGCGTTTCCTGCAATGGAACAGACCGCAAGAGACATACTTAAATATCATAGGGCAAAGGACGTTGATAGCCGATTGATGCCTATAAAGGAAATCATATCATTGATTGATGACCTGTGATTAAGGCTGCATGACTTCATTTACCTGACAGACTATAAAGATATTAGGAGATAAGAAGAATGATAATTAAGCAGCGAGTGTCGCTGGAAGAGATTTTAAAAAATGGAAACCGGGATTATCACGATAGAGGAAAGTTCTGTATAGACAGAAGTAGAAGTGTTGTGGCAATTGATTGATCATTTCATATTGAAATGGAGTATGATCTTTACGAAGATGGGTCAAATCCTCAAGATATATTTGGCGGTGATATTATTTTTGATGATATTAGCAAT
>JAGCXZ010000186.1 GCA_017961065.1 Lachnospiraceae bacterium | reverse complement strand
TCCAATAAAGCAAAACGTACCTATCTGGATGTCAAGAAAAGCACACTCAAGAAGTTCGGGGCGGTCAGTGAGGAGACCGCAAAGGAAATGGCAAGAGGCGGCTGCATCAGCACCAAAGCGGATGCCTGCATTGCCGTGACCGGGATCGCGGGACCGGACGGCGGCACGGAAGAGAAGCCGGTCGGACTCGTTTATATCGGTTGCTGCGTTGCCGGCAGAACGGTGGTCAAGGAATGTCATTTCACTGGAAACCGTGCCAAGATCCGTGAATCGGCCTGTGCGGAAGCCCTGAACACACTTCGGAACACAATCCTCGAATACTTAAGCGAGACGAAGTTTACATAATGCAATTTGGTTAACATAACAACATGGGTTTACATAACACATATTGGTTGACATAATTGCATACTGGTTTACATAACGACTAATCAGTTTACATAAATCCAGATATATAGTCCCGAATAATACCCGTAACAGGTCGTATACTCTGAAGTATAAAAAAACAGTTGACAAAATCGAACACATGTTTTATTCTGAACTACAGATACGAACATCTGTTCACGTCGTGGGGTCGTAACCGCCGGTTTTTATAAGGAAGCTTGCGGGAATTGTCACAGGAAAAGGAGAGTAGAAATGGAAAGAGAAGAGAAATTAAAAGCATTGGACGCCGCTCTGGCGCAGATAGAGAAGCAGTTCGGCAAGGGCTCGGTCATGAAGCTGGGCGACACGAACAACAACATGAACATCGAGACCGTACCGACAGGGTCCTTAAGCCTTGATATCGCACTCGGCCTCGGCGGGATCCCCAAGGGCAGGATCATCGAGATCTACGGCCCCGAGTCCAGCGGTAAGACGACAGTTACACTGCACATGATTGCGGAAGTACAGAAGAGAGGCGGCATCGCAGGTTTCATCGATGCGGAGCACGCGCTGGATCCCGTATATGCCAGGAACATCGGCGTGGATATCGAGAACCTCTACATCTCACAGCCGGATAACGGTGAACAGGCTTTGGAGATCACGGAGACCATGGTGCGCTCCGGCGCGGTTGATATCGTTGTTGTGGACTCCGTTGCGGCGATCGTTCCCAAGGCGGAGATCGACGGCGAGATGGGTGATTCCCATGTGGGCCTGCAGGCCAGACTGATGTCACAGGCACTGCGTAAGCTCACGGCCGTGATCAGTAAATCCAACTGCACGGTGATCTTCATTAACCAGCTGCGTGAGAAGATCGGCGTTATGTTCGGGAATCCCGAGACGACGACCGGCGGCCGTGCGCTGAAGTTCTATTCCTCCGTCCGCATGGATGTGCGCAGGATCGAGACGCTCAAGCAGGGCGGAGAAGTTGTCGGCAACCGTACACGTATCAAGGTTGTGAAGAACAAGATCGCGCCGCCGTTTAAGGAAGCGGAATTTGATATCATGTTCGGCAAGGGCATCTCATCCGAGGGCGACATCCTGGATCTGGCTGCCAATTGCGACATCATCAACAAGAGCGGTGCCTGGTATGCATACAACGGCCAGAAGATCGGTCAGGGCAGGGAGAACACGAAGCAGTATCTGCTCGACAACCCCGAGATCTGCGAAGAGATTGAGCGTAAGGTCAGAGAGCATTTCGGCCTGAACGGTGGAGACGCATCCGCTGCGCCCGCAGGCGATCCGGCTAAGGCAGAAGCCGGTGCCAAGGCAAAATAAATTCTCCTGTTGCATTTGTTTTGCGGCATTTTCCGGTTAGATACTATGACTGTAACAGCTGTAGAAGAATATAAGAAGAACAAATATAAGATCTATCTGAATGACGCATTCGCCTTTGTACTCTACAAAGGCGATCTGCGTCATTTTGACATTGTGCCGGGCAGGGAACTGACAGAAGAAGAATTGGCGCAGATCAGGGAAGAAGCGGTGCTAAAGCGCGCAAAGCTCCGTGCCATGCATCTTCTCGAATCGCGCGATTATACCGAGGAGACGATGCGCAGGAAACTGCGGGAAGGCCTGTATCCGGCAGATGTGATACAGGACGCGCTGAACTATGTGAAGGGCTATCATTACATTGATGACAGGCGCTATGCCATGTCCTTTATCGAAGCTCATGCGCAGTCTCTGACCAACAGACAGATCAGTGACAAACTTCGCCTCAAGGGGATCTCCTCTGACTTGATCGAATCATGCCTGCAGGTTTTTGAAGAAGAATACGTTGTACAGGGCACAGGTCATCCGGATGAGGGCAGCGCCTGTCGCGAAGCGGAGCTTCTGCGCAAACAGATGCGTGCGAAACTGAATCGTATTCCGGATGCTTCGTCGCTTGACTATGCGGCCAAACAGAAACTGTTTGCTTCGTTCTACCGCAAAGGCTTTTCCCTGCAGCTGATCGAGCGTATATTTGAAGAAGAAACACAGGAAGACTACCGTTAGGAGATAACAGATGGCAATCGGGATCGAAACCGTACATACTGACACTTTTGATATGGACTATTTCCGCTTCGGCAGCGGAGAGAAAACGTTTGTCATCCTGCCGGGACTGAGCGTGCAGAGCGTCATGGGATCTGCCGATGCCATCGCGACTGCCTATGCTGCCTGGGCGGATGATTTTACCGTCTATGTATTCGACAGGCGCAAAGTCCTGCCGTCTTCTTATGCGATCCGTGATATGGCGGAAGATACGGCGCTTGCGTTCCGGCAGCTCGGACTTCATGATGTCTGCCTGTTTGGCGCATCGCAGGGCGGCATGATCGGACTTGCCATGGCGGTTTATCATCCGGAACTGGTCGGAAAGCTGGCGCTTGGTTCCACTTCTGCGCATGTGAAACCGGGGCAGTTATGTGCCATTGAGAAATGGATCTCCCTTGCAAAGCGTAAGGATACAAAGGGACTCTACTTAAGTTTCGGGGAGGAGATCTATCCGCCGGCGTTTTTTGACAAATGCAGGGATACGCTGCTTGCTGCCGCCGATACGGTAACGGAGGAGGAACTGGAACGCTTCATCATCCTTGCGGAAGGGATACGTGATTTTGACATCACGGGTGAGCTGAGATCGATCCGGTGTTCCGTTCTTGCGATCGGTTCCTTGGATGACAGAGTCCTTGACAGCGATGCGACCATGGAGATCGCAAAGATCCTTAAGGGCACGAACTTTCATTACCATATGTATTCCGGATTCGGACACGCTTCCTTTGATACCGCGCCGGATTATCTTGACAGACTGTACCGGTTCTACACGTCTTAAGCGGGAAAACTACTTGACATAACATAGGGAAGAGTATAAAATCAAACTGTTGTAGAATTGTATGCTAGGGTATGTTTATGCATTTTTACCATGAATCTGCCGGGCATATCCTATGAAATATTTGTACAATGAAAACTAAATAAGGAGGTATTCCTGTGAACCCTGTGATAATCGGAATTGCTGTTGTGGTAGTGATCGTAACTGCAGTGATTGCTTACAGGCTCGGGTTCAACGGTCGCCAGAAGTCGGATGAGACCAAGATCGCAAACGCCGAAACAAAGGCGCGCGAGATCATCGATGAGGCACTTAAGACCGCTGAAGCAAAGAAACGGGAAAGTCTTCTTGAGGTCAAGGAAGAGTCCATTCGGACGAAGAACGAACTGGAGAAAGAGACCAAGGAGAGACGCTCCGAGCTGCAGCGTTTAGAGCGCAGAGTGCAGCAGAAGGAAGAGAACGTCGACAAGAAGACCGAAGCGATCGAGCGTAAAGAGCAGAGTCTGGCAGCCAAGGAAGAGAATCTGGCACGACAGAAGGAAGAAGTATCGAAGCTGAATCAACAGAGAGTACAGGAACTGGAGCGAATCTCCGGATTAACCTCTGAACAGGCAAAAGAGTATCTGTTAAGAATTGTTGAAGACGAAGTAAAACACGAAACAGCACTTTTGGTCAAGGAACTCGAGACCAAGGCCAAAGAAGAAGCCGACAAAAAGGCAAAGGATATGGTCGTTACCGCGATCCAGAAATGCGCGGCAGATCATGTGGCAGAGAGCACGGTATCCGTTGTGCAGCTGCCCAGTGACGAGATGAAGGGCCGTATCATCGGACGTGAAGGTCGAAACATCCGCACGCTGGAAACAATGACAGGTGTGGAACTGATCATCGACGATACGCCGGAAGCAGTTGTTTTGTCAGGCTTTGATCCGATCAGGAGAGAAGTCGCCAGGATCGCTCTTGAGAAACTGATCGTGGATGGGCGTATCCATCCCGCCAGGATCGAAGAGATGGTCGAGAAGGCGCAAAAAGAAGTTGAGACAATGATTCGTGAGGAAGGCGAGGCCGCAACCCTGGAGGTTGGCGTCCACGGCATCCACCCTGAACTGGTCAAGCTGCTTGGCCGCATGAAGTTCAGAACGAGTTACGGTCAGAACGCTTTGAAGCATTCCATCGAAGTATCCCTGCTGTCAGGACTTCTGGCATCAGAGATCGGACTGGATGTCAGAGTTGCCAAGCGTGCAGGTCTGCTGCATGATATCGGCAAGGCTGTCGATCACGAGATGGAAGGTTCCCACGTACAGCTGGGCGCGGAACTTTGCCGCAAATACAAAGAATCCGCAACGGTCATCAATTGTGTGGAATCCCATCACGGTGATGTGGAGCCGCAGTCACTGATCGCATGCATCGTACAGGCAGCGGACACGATCTCCGCGGCAAGACCCGGTGCAAGAAGAGAAACTTTAGAGACATACACTAACAGATTAAAACAATTAGAAGACATCACGAACTCCTTCAAGGGAGTAGATAAATCTTTTGCTATTCAGGCAGGTAGAGAGGTTCGTATCATGGTAGTTCCTGAGCAGGTTACGGACGACGATATGGTCATCCTGGCACGCGACATTTCCAAGAAGATCGAAGAGGAGATGGAGTATCCCGGACAGATCAAAGTCAACGTGATCCGCGAGAGCAGAGTAACTGACTTCGCTAAATAAAGCGAAACCTGTAGCGTATAAAGCCCTGAAAGTAATTTCAGGGCTTTTGCTTTGTAAGAAGGCGCGTGTATCTTTTTGGGAAAGCATGCGGAACAGAATATAAGAAATCGGAGAATCATTATGAAACTTGTGATCATCAGACACGGAGAACCGGACTACGAGATCGACGGATTGACAGAGAAGGGTAAGGTTGAGGCAGATCTTCTGGCGGAACGCCTTGCCGGCTTTCACATGGATGAGATCTATGTTTCACCGCTCGGACGTGCCAGGGAGACGGCGGAACCGACGCTGACAAAGTGCGGCCGCAGCGCAACGG
>JAGCXZ010000185.1 GCA_017961065.1 Lachnospiraceae bacterium | reverse complement strand
GCAGCGGTGACAACACATATCTGAATGCGGTGGAATACCACAGGGATTCCGAGATCAATGTTGCCGTTACGGATCTCATCATGCTGTGGGAAAGCGAGCAGGATATCACGGAGGATCTGACATATGACACCTCCCTGATCGAAGCCTTTCTGATCCCGGCCGGCACTGCTGTTGAGTGCTACGCAACGACACTTCATTATGCGCCCTGCAACGCAAACGGAAATAAGTTCCGTTGCGTGGTGGTTCTTCCGAAGGGGACGAATACGGACGTTGATGTCAGTGCGCGGGACATCGAAGAGGACAAGCTGCTCTTTGCGCGCAACAAGTGGCTGATCAGCCATAAGGATGCGGGTATCGACGGATCCCATGTCGGCCTGATCGGTGAAAACATTCACGTATAATCGATAGGACACGAATGGATATTCGTTCACTATAGAAAACAAGACGGAAAATAAAAAACAGGAGGATTACAATGAACAACATTCCCAAAATCAAAATCGGTATTGTAGCGGTTTCCCGCGACTGTTTCCCGGAATCTCTTTCCGTAAACAGAAGAAAAGCACTGGTGGCTGCATATCAGAAGAAATATGATGCTTCCGATATTTATGAGTGCCCGGTCTGCATCGTGGAGAGTGAGATCCATATGCTGCAGGCACTGGAGGATATCAAGAAAGCCGGCTGTAACGCGCTCTGCGTTTACCTTGGAAACTTCGGACCCGAGATCTCCGAGACCATGCTCGCACAGAACTTCGACGGACCGAAGATGTTCTGCGCAGCTGCGGAAGAAGATTATGATTCCGTAACAACGAGCGGCCGCGGCGATGCTTACTGCGGGATGCTGAATGCCAGCTACAACCTGGCGCTTCGTAATGTAAAGGCTTATATCCCCGAGTATCCCGTAGGTGATGCGGAAGACTGCGCGGACATGATCCATGAGTTCGTTCCGATCGCACGTGCGATCGCAGCGCTGAAGGATCTCAAGATCTTCGGTTTCGGACCCCGCCCGCTCAATTTCCTTGCCTGCAACGCTCCGATCAAGCAGCTTTACAATCTTGGCGTTGAGATCGAAGAGAATTCCGAGCTGGATCTGTTCGAAGCTTACCACAAACTGGACAATGATCCGAGAATCCCCGACGTTGTAAAGGATATGGAAGCAGAACTCGGTGCAGGCAACAACAAGCCCGAGGTACTTCCGAAACTGGCACAGTACGAGCTTACACTGCTTGACTGGATCGAAGCACACAAGGGTTCCAAGAAGTACTTTGCGATCGCCGGAAAGTGCTGGCCTGCATTCCAGACGATGTTCGGCTTCGTTCCCTGCTTCGTAAACAGCCGTCTGACGGGACGCGGCATCCCGGTATCCTGTGAAGTTGACATCTACGGCGCACTGTCCGAGTTCATCGGCACAGCCGTTTCCGATGATATCGTAACGCTTCTGGATATCAACAACTCCGTTCCGAAGTGCATGTATGAAGATTCCATCAAGGGTAAGTTCGATTACAAGCACACCGACACATTCATGGGATTCCATTGCGGAAATACCTGCTCCAAGAAGCTGAAGAAGGCATCCATGGAGTACCAGGCTATCATGGCCCGCTCGCTTCCGATCGAAGTTACGAACGGAACGCTCGAAGGCGATATCGCTCCGGGCAACATCACATTCTACCGTCTGCAGTCCACGGCTGACAACATCCTGCGTGCTTATGTGGCAGAGGGTGAAGTGCTGGATGTTCCGACCAGATCCTTCGGCGGCATCGGTGTATTCGCGATCCCCGAGATGGGACGTTTCTACCGCCATGCTCTGATCGAGAAGAACTTCCCGCATCACGGCGCGGTTGCGTTCGGACATGTTGGAAAGGCTCTCTTTGAAGTATTCAAGTACATCGGCGTACAGTATGACGAGATCGGTTACAACAGACCGGCCGGTTCCCTGTATCCGTCGGAGAATCCTTTCGCTTAATTGCCGGACGGCGTTTAAGCGGCACTCATGTACATGATCGTAACGGTGCTTGAGTGAATGTCACAATATATGATATTATGGAATGCGGGAGTGAAGACTCCCGCATTCTTTGTAACAAAAACAAATACTACTATAAGGAAGTGAAACGATGCTGGAACAATTAAAAAAAGAAGTGTATGAAGCCAACATGCTGCTGCCGTCCTACGGACTGGTGACTTTTACGTGGGGAAACGTCAGCGGGATCGACCGCGAGAGCGGACTGTTTGCCATCAAACCGAGCGGTGTGGAATATGACAAGCTGACTGCGGATGATATGGTGATCGTCAATCTGGACGGAGAAGTGGTGGAGGGCAGGTACAAACCTTCTTCGGATACTGCTTCCCACGTGGAACTCTACAAGGCATTTCCGGAGATCGGCGGCGTTGTACATACGCATTCTCCCTGGGCGACAAGCTGGGCACAGGCGGGACGCGGGATCCCCTGCTACGGAACCACGCATGCGGACTATATGTACGGTGAGATCCCCTGCGTGCGCAATCTGACAAAAGAGGAGATCGACGAGGGATATGAGAAGAATACGGGTATCCTGATCGTTGACTACTTTAAAAAGAACGTCAAGGACATCCTTGCGATGCCGGCGGTTCTCTGTAAAAATCACGGCCCGTTCACTTGGAGCAAGGATGCGCACAATGCGGTCCATAATGCGGTTGTTCTGGAAGAGGTTGCCAAAATGGCTGCACGTTGTGAGATGATCAACCCTGAGGTGCAGCCTGCACCGCAGGTTCTGCAGGACAAGCATTATTACCGGAAGCACGGTGCAAATGCATATTACGGACAGGGCGGCAATTGATCTGAGGTGACGGATACATGTGGAAGAAACTGATTCGTGTCGCGCTGATCGTACTCGCCGTGCTCGGTGTGATCTTTCTTATTATGATGCTTCTCCCCGATGGTGAGGAGGAGAAAACGGACGAGCGCGCAAAAAGCTCATTTGCGGAACAGCTTAAGGAAGCAAAAGAAAACGGGATGGCGCGGATCGAAGCTGAGGCCGTCGATGTGGAGACGGGCGCGGATTCCGCAACGATCATGATCTATATGAACGGTTCCGATCTGGAATCCCAGGATGGTGAAGCCTCCGAGGACATTTCCGAGATGCTTGCATCGGGGATCGGAGAAAAAGTAAATGTGATCGTTCAGACCATGGGCACGAAGACGTGGCACGAGCACGGAATCTCCCCCAAAACCGCGCAGACATACCGGGTCAGGGACGGCAAACTGTCGCTTATCCGGGATGACCTGGGGCAGCTTGACAGCACTTCCGAGGAAACCCTTTCGGAGTTTATCGGTTTCTGCGCATCCAATTATCCGGCAGAACGTTACGTGTTCCTGTTCTGGGATCACGGCGGCGGTCCCGTTTACGGGTTTGGTCTTGATGAGTGGCAGGATGAGGAGGAGAGCCTTACGATCGCTGAGATGTCGCGGGCCTTTTCCGAACATCCGGAAGTGAAGTTTGACATGATCGGTATGGACTGCTGCATCATGGCGAGTCTGGAAACCTGTCTGGCACTGGAACCGTACTGTGCGTATACGCTGCTTTCGGAAGACTTTGAATCGGGGATCGGCTGGAGTTATACGCAATGGATGAAAAAGTTCGATGAAAACCCCGGCATGGCCACGCCGATCCTGGGAAAATTCATCGTAGACGACATCGTAAGCACGAATGAAACAGATCCTAACGGCTCATCGACATCCGTGGGACTGTATAATGTTTCCACTGCACAAAAACTGTTTTCTGCCTGGAAGGCATTTGCGTACAGGAACGAATCGGCTTTGCTTGAAACGAATTACAGCCGGGAACACCAGGCCAGAGGCAGAGGCTGGGACTTCTGGGACCTCTGGGAAGAAGATGACAGCCAGGTGACACTGTCGGATTATTACATCAGCGATATCCTTGCTCTGACCGAAAGCGTCGACAAGAACAGCGATGAAGCCAAAGAACTGAAGTCGGCCTTAAAGGCGGCAGTTGCCTATTTCGGACATACTTCCGATAAAAACGAGCTCACCGGGCTTGCGGTTTCACTTCCCTACGGAGATCCGGAATTCTACGACCAGCTTAAGGACGTTTATACGGAGATCGGTCTGGACCGGGATTACATCGAGTGGCTCGCAAAGTTTGCATCCGAAGGAAGCGACGATTACTATGATTTCGAGGACTTTGAAAGCGACTGGGGCGGCTGGGGTTCCTATGAGAGCGAATACGGCGGGAACTACTGCGACGGCGAACCCGGAGAGTACGGATTTGATTACGGCGAAGAGGGAGACTGGGTTTATGACTATGAGGAAGAAATCTGGTATCTCATTGAGGATGACGAGCTGTATCTGTACGATGATGAAACGAATACGTTATTCTTCTATGATGAAGAGGAGGATGAGATTTACTATTATGATGAGCAGGATGATGAATGGTATCTGACGGAGTGATCCCTGCCGGAAGTCAATGCTTATTTTTCAGTCGGTATTCACGAGGCGTGATGCCGACTGTTTTTTTGAAAGAGGCCGTAAAATGGCTCTGTGAGCAAAAGTCCAGGATCGCGCTGATCTCCAGATAGGTCAGATCGGTGGACTCCAGCATACGGCATGCGTGCTCGATCCGGATCCGGTTGATGAAGTTTGTCAGGGACGTTCCCGTTTCGCGGCAAAACAGGGCAGACAGGTATTTCGGCGTCAGATGGATCTCCTCGGACAATTCGTCAACAGTGGTTTTCCCGGGCATATGTGAATAGATCAGGCGGATACAGGAGCGGACCGTGTCCGAGTATGTATCCAGCATCTGTACGGCAACAGCCTGCACACCTTCCGCAAAAGCACAGAGGGCGTTGTGCGTCAGCCTGTAGAATTCCAGCATCTGGTTACAGGACTGCAGCTGCGTGGCGTAGGAACGGAACAACGCATAGGCAGCCTCGGAGCGCATGCCTCCGGCTATGGATGCGCTTCTGCCTGTCGAGAGCAAAGCCACAGCGGATATGAAATTGTCACGCAGAGAGTCGGCAGGCAGGAGAAGGGCAACCCTGTCGCGCTGGGTCATGATCTCATCCACCCGGTCCGCATTGCCTTTCCGGATATGAAAGGCCAGTTCTTCTTCTATTTCATGTGCCTGTTTTACGGAATAGAACTCAGGACGTCTTCCTTCATCGATCAGATTGGTCCCTTCGTTGTAGAAATAATTGGTGATGGGAGCGGAATCCGCGATCTGCAGCGGGTTGAGATGATAAATGCCGAAAGACTGCATGATAAACCGCGCATTCAGCAGGAAGGCTTCCAGTGTTACGACGGGAATCAGATTCATGGTCTCTTCCCGGCGGTTCGACCATACATATTTATGAAAGCTCAGATCTTCCCAGATCTCTTCGCTCGGATATGTGAGCAGGGCAGGGCCGATGACCACGGTGTTCACATGTCTCCGGTCCAGGGCAAATTGAAAACAGAGATATGCCTCGTTGGAATTCCCGTACAGTTTCATGAAGTCCATATAGGAAGCTTCCTTATTATATTTCTCCACCGTAATCCGGACTGCGTCCATCAGATGCAGAAGAACGGCATTGGTAAAGTTGGTAAACAGGAGCTGCATGTTCCTGTCATAGACCCATACGGGCATTTTGGAATTCTGGTAGTAGTTATTCAGAATCTCTTTGGTCCTGGCGGCTTCACCGATCCTCATAGACGGCCCTCCATGTGACAATACAGTACAAATGTGACAATTAAAGTACAGCAAGAATTCGGAGTATCGGAAAAAGGGCTTCCGAAAAAATTACGAAAACGATTAAGTGATCGGCCCCTGATTTTCGGAAAATCAGGTCAAAAATCTAGTGCATATTACACAAAAACAGTATGAGTATTTGGTGCATAATGGAAAAGTCGCACAATCAATTTTAAAAGACAAGGAAAATTTAATATCATTCGGGGATATTTGATATAAATTAACCCGCCCCTATGATAGCATACGTGCAACGATTCGACAACCGAATTGTGCTAAAAATTGTGTCGAATGACACGCACCCCCGGTTCAGGGTTGGACCGGGATCCAAATTTACGGGAGGGTAAAAAAGAGATGAAAAACAACCTGATCAAGAAACTCATTTCCATCGTTGCAGTTTCTGCGATGACCGCAAGCCTGTTAGCCGGCTGTGGCGCAGAAGAAGCAGCAGCCCCTGTGGCTGAACCCGCAGCGACGGAAGAACCGGCAGCGGAAGAACCGGCTCCCGCTGAGGCTGAAGAGCCTGCAGCAGAGACGGCCGAAGGCGAGCTTCCTCGTGACGAGACGCTGTACTTTGCCGGTCAGCAGTGGGGCACCGTTAACAGCTGGAACGTGATCGGTGTTAACCAGAACAACTCCATGGCGATCGCCGGTAATGCTTCCGGTTATCGTACACTGATGTTCGAAACACTTTATATGTATGATCCGCTTTCGGGCAAATGCTTCCCGCTGTTAGCTGATGGCGATTATCAGTGGAATGACGATCAGACAGAAATGACCGTTAAGATCAAAGATGCCGCGAAATGGTCCGATGGATCCGATGTTACCGGTGCTGACGTAGTCCGCACATTTGTTATCGGCGTTGAGATCGGCAACAACACAGGCGCAACATACGGCGCATACATTGACAAGATCGAAGCTGATGGCAAGAACATCACGATCTACGTTGCCAAGACAGACGAAGGCAAGCCGGTTAACCCGCTCTTCGTTGTTGACTTCTTAACCGGAACCCCGATCGCACAGGCTGCATGGATCGACACACTGTACGAACGCTGCGGCGGCGATGCAACAGCGATCCTGAATGACCCGGGTGAGGATGTTGTATGGTCCGGTCCTTATAAGAAGTACTTCACGGATGATCAGAAAGTCGTTCTGGAACGTGATGACAACTACTGGGGCCAGGATGCTTCCATGTGGGGATCACTCCCTGTTCCGAAGTATATCGCGCACACGATCTATGCGGATAACCCGGCCGGTCAGGCTGCTCTGCAGGCAGGCGAAGTTGACGTATGTCAGCAGTTCATCTCCAATGTACAGGATCTGTGGGAGAAAGACGGTCTGCCGATCTCTACTTATTATGAAGAAGCTCCTTACGGTGTCTGCTTAACAATGCCGACTGCATGGTACAACATGAACCTGCCTGTTCTGGCTGATAATGCTGCACTTCGTAAGGCGATCGCAATGGCTGTTGACTATGACAGCATCATTGCAAACGCTATGACAAACCAGTCTCCTTCCTTCTCGGATGTTCCTCGTTCCCTGATGAACCCGACAGACGGTGAGCAGGCTCTGTATGACCATGATGCAGTGAAGGATCTGCAGTGGGCAGGCAACGACATCGACGGTGCGATCGCACTTCTTGAGGAAGCAGGCATCAAGGATTCCGACGGCGACGGATATCGTGAGTACAACGGTGAGAAGATCTCCCTGAACGCAGTTTGCCCGAACGGCTGGACTGACTGGCAGGCAGCAATGGAAATCGTTGCGGCAGCAGGCGAGAAGATCGGCGTTGAGATCACAACCCTGTATCCTGAATGGGATATTTACCAGACAGTATTCGTAGATCCTTCCCAGACCGAATATGCAATCTTCATGTGGTCTCCGGAAGCAGCTTCTCCGTCCAACCCTTGGCACCGTGTAAATCAGTTCCTCGGCTCCGAGTATGTCGGTGTTGAGAACAACTGGTCCGGTAACTGGGGACAGTACACAAATGAAGAAGCGGATAAGCTGATCAAGCAGATCCCGCTTACGACAGACGCAGCTGAGATCAAGGATCTTTACACCAAACTGACAGAGATCTATCTGACAGAGGTTCCTTCCTTCTCGCTGATGTACAGACCTTCTGTATTCCACGCAGTAAACGAGTCTGTATGGACGAACTTCCCGTCAGCTGATGACGGACGCAACATTCCTCCTTTGGATTGTACAGACGGCTACGGTATTGCTGCACTGTACGGTCTGGAACTTGCAGAATAAGTCCGGATAATAGTTAGCACCTATGGTGGCCATGCTTCGACTGGTCGATGCATGGCCACCTTTATAAAGAGAGGTAAGTCATGCAGGGTTATCGAAAATACTTTACCAAAAAACTGGTATGGTTCCTGATCACCTTTGTCGTAGCGGTTACACTGAACTTTATCCTGCCCAGGCTCATGCCTGCAGATCCCGTATCGGCGATCACGGGAAAACTGGCAGCCGGTAATTCCGACGCCAAGGCGGTTCAGAAGATCTATGACCGGTATGCGGAGGAATTCGGAACCAATAAACCGATGTGGCAGCAGTATCTGCTGTTCGTCAAAAATCTGTTCAAAGGGGATTTCGGAACTTCGTTTTCGCAATATCCCAGAAAAGTCAGCAACATCATTGCAAGTGCGATCTGGTGGACCGTCTGTCTGCAGCTGCCGGCGATCCTGGTCGGCTGGATCCTGGGCAATGTGCTGGGGGCGCTGGCCGCATATCTGAGAAAGGGCTGGGACAAGGTCCTGCTCCCGGTTTCGATCTTTCTGAGTAATGTACCTGCCTTTGGTATGGCAGTCACATTGCTCGTTCTGTTTGCGATCAAATGGAAGATCGCGCCGGTCGCGGGCGGGTATGCTTTTGACCAGATCCCGAATTTTTCCTGGGCATTCATCAAATCCGTGATCTCGCATTACCAGCTTCCGTTCTGGTCGATCGTTATCATTTCGATCGGCGGACAGGCGATCGGTATGCGTTCCATGTCCATTTACGAACTGAATGCGGATTATGTGAAATATGCCCGTTTTCTAGGAGTCAAAGACCGCAAGATCGTCGGCTATGTATTCCGGAACGCGATGCTTCCGCAGGTCACAGGTCTGGCACTGTCCATCGGTACGATGATCGGTGGCGCGCTGGTTGCGGAGATCATTTTCTCCTATCCGGGGCTTGGCAGTACGATGTATGCGGCAGTTACGGCGGCGGATTATCCGCTGATCTCGGCGACCACTCTGATCATCACGATCATGGTCCTGATCGTAACGCTTTTACTGGATATCATTTACGGCTTTATCGATCCGCGTGTCAAGGCCGCACAGTTTGATGCATAGGGAGGGAATGAGATGAAGAATACTTTTAGACAACTGATGCATTCCTCCAAATTTGTGCTGGGCGCGGGGATCTTTGTTCTGATCCTTCTGACCATGCTGATCTATCCGTTGATCAATCCCGGCAATCCGCTTGAGATGATCGGTGTCGGAACCTTTGCAAAACCGGGCACGTATTTTTCGCTCTATGATGCACTTGACACCAAAACGGAAACGCTGAAGCTGAAAGATGCGGAGGAAAACAGACTGACATCCATCGTCAGCATGGAAGACAGAGTATCCATGATCGAGTTCATGGAGAAGATCAATGTGGATGTGAGCGGCATCGAAATGGATGATGTGGATGCCATTCTGGAACTGTGGCATAACAATTTTAACGAAAACAGCAAGCCAAAAGGCATTACCAATGCCAAATGGCGTAACTATAAAACCCTGAATAACCGGATCAAGAAGATCGGTAAAGAGGAGCGTGTGGTCTACGATCTGGATCCCGCCACAGACGAGGAGCATAAGCTGAAAGTTGTGGGCGGTACGGATTACGTGAACATTAACGGTGTGGTCAACACCAAAACACTTCCGCTCGGAACCGATAACTTCGGACGTGACGTGCTCAAGGAACTGGTAAGTGCCTGCGGTACATCGATCCTGATCGGTCTTGTGGCCGGTGCGGTCGCAACGCTGATCGGCCTGCTGTTCGGCCTTCTGGCCGGATACCTCGGCGGTATCGCGGATGACATCATCATGTTCGTAACGAACGTCTTCACGGTCATTCCCAGCTTCGTGCTTCTGATCCTGATCTCTTACTCGATCGGACAGGAGCAAAGAGGCGCCACGGTAGTTGCGGTCGTGATCGGACTGACATCCTGGACCTGGACGGCCCGTTCGGTCCGTTCGCAGGTAATATCACTGAGAAACCGTGACCATGTCAATCTGTCCAAACTATCGGGGCACAGCCTGGTACGGATCGTCTTATCGGACATCCTGCCGTATATCGCTTCCTATGTTGTAATGGCCTTTATCCTGCAGGTATCGTCCGGTATCCTGTCGGAGGCACAGCTGTCGCTGCTCGGACTGGGTCCGAAGACAACGACCACGCCTACACTGGGACTGATGATGAACTGGGCTATGCTGTATGCGGCGCACACGAACGGTTACTGGTGGGCATACTTCCCGGTAATCTTAACGATCACTCTCATCTCGTTCTCTCTGAACCTGATGAATACAGGTATGGACCAGGTATTCAACCCGGCCCTGAGAGACTGACAGTAGATGAAGGAGGAATGAGATGGCTAAGAAAATGCTGGAGGTCAGGGAACTGACCACAAAATATATCACCAGATTCCACGAGGATGTATATGCGGTTGACCATGTTTCCTTATCGATCGAGGAAGGGAAGAGCCTGGGGATCGCGGGCGAGTCTGGCTGCGGCAAGTCAACGCTTGCGCTGTCGCTGATGGGCTATTATTTTCCCCCGCTCCACTATACGAGCGGAGAGATCATCGTGGATGGCAAGAACATCTCCGGCATGAATCCGGATGATGTGCGTAAGAATATCCTGGGCACGGAGATCGCTTATATCCCGCAGGCGGCCATGAATGCGCTTAACCCGACGCAGAAGATCATGCG
>JAGCXZ010000184.1 GCA_017961065.1 Lachnospiraceae bacterium | reverse complement strand
TTGCCGTCCTGATCTATGAACTGGTCGGACCGCTCCTGACCAGAGAAGCGTTAAAAAGAGCCGGCGACATTACCGAGATCCCCATCGAGGTCCGGGAACGCCGCCAGCGCAAATTGAATGCTTAGAATATCTACCGCACGGATGATTTTCTGCGGTTCTGCTTACTCTTGTATAGTTCTCTGTCGGCCGCATCCAGCACATCCTGGATATCGATCCCGGTATCGCAGACAAATGTATTGTAGCCAAGGGAACATTCGATGTAGAAAGGCTTGCCGGACTGTTCGTTGAACAGTTCGGCTTTCTTTTTGATCGCGTCACAGATCGTATCCGCGTTCTCTCCGTCCTTGAGCACGACGATGGAGACAAACTCGTCTCCGCCGAGTCTGCCGAGGATCTGTCCTTCCCCGAGCGCGTCGCGGATCAGATTCGCAACGGATTTGATCGCAAAATCACCCTCCGCATGACCGAACTTGTCGTTGATCTCTTTGAGGTGATCCAGGTCGGCAAAGATCGCCACGCAGCAAAGCCCCGGATTCCCGTTCTTCAAGTTGACCGCGCGCTCGATGAAACCGCGGCGGTTCAGGCAATCGGTCAGTGCATCGTATTCCGAGATGAAACGCAGCATGCTGTTCTTGTCTTCTACTTCTTTGACAAGCGTTTCGAGTGCGTCCTGGGCCTCCTTCTGCTTTCTGCTCAGTTCGTTGTATTTTAAGGCCGTACCCAGCTGCACGCTGACGTTGAAGAGGCTCTTGACATCCTGCGGCTGCACCTCGGATGCGAGCAGTCCGTACTGGATCCTGTCGGAGTAGACCGGCAGAAGCGTCAGATGGAACTGGTTGCGTCCCCTCTCCTGCGCAAAATAAGCAAAGCTGTGATCCCCTGTCAGTTCGGGTCTTTCGTCCCTGTCATAGGATTCGAAGTTCCTGCCGTCCGCTGATGTGTACGCGGACAGGTAGAGCGACTCCGGACACTTCCATTCCTCATCGGCCTCAACGACCAGAGGCTCCTTAGTCGTGAACAGGAAGGTCTCTCCCATCTTTAAGTTCTTGAACCTGCGGATGGCGTTACGGAACATCTCCTTCTCGGAGTCAACGTGATTGACCATATCCCTGGCCATCATCGACATGAACCACGCGTCGTTTTCGAATTCATACAGCGTGTCCGTCACGTTTTTATAGGCATAGCCCTGCAGGTATTTCACACCCTCGAGCATGATCTCGGTCAGAAGCACTTCCTCGCTGTGATCCTCGGTCTTGCGGATCACGGAGGTGAGATAATCGGAATACGTCTGCGTCAGCGCGGTCGGTGAGATGTATTCCGCATAAGGTCCGTTCATCAGGTTTCGCAGCTGCTCCACAACATGCTTGATGCTTAAGCTTTCTTTCACATAGCCGAGATAGATGATGATGTCGGCATAGAGGATATCATAGATCACTTCATAGATCTTATCCGCGATGCCCTCACTGACATCCGAAAGGATCACGGCGTCCTTGATCCGCTCCGCGAGCTTGATCACATAGAACTCCGGATTCTGCTTGTCGTACTGCGTCATGGGCTCGTAATCGCGCTGTTCCGTATCCATGCAGCCGCAGGAATTCCTGCGGATCAGCTGCGTCTGCAGCACGATGTTGCCGGCATCCTTGCTCTCCTGTTTCTTCAGAAGATCCAGAAGGTTGAACAGAGCCTTGTATCCGATCGCAAACTGGTTCTGCGCAATGGTCGTCAGCGCGGGATCCATGATCGAAGCGATCGCGGCATCATCATAACCCGTAACGGCGATCCCTTCGCCGGCTTCAATATCAACACCGATCTTATAGCGCAGCGCGCTCTTTTTGACCCACTCTCTCGCGCGCGGCGTCATCTTGAGGATCTCTTCGCGGCGCTGCTTGCAGACCTTATACACCGTCGTTGCCATCGTGTCATTGGCGCAGACGAACGCCTGCAGATCCGGATTGTGGTCAAAGAGATATTCGACCTGCGGATCGACCGCTTCGGTAAAATCACCGACCTGCACCATGTCTTCCGTTACCGGAATTTTGTGCTCTGAGAGAACATCCGTAAACGCACGGAATCTCTCATCGGCGTCTTTGTTGCCGAGCGGGCCGCGCAGGCATACAAAACGACGGTAGCCGTGATCAATGACCAGATGTTCCATGATCGCGCGCATGCCGTTGTAGTTGTCCGATATCTGATAGCGCGTGATCTCATTCTCCACACGCTCTTCGAGAACGATCTTGGGGATCTTTTCGTATTTGTCGAGGAAGTGTTTGCGCTTTGCTTCCTGCAGGAACACGACGATCTCGCCGTAAGATATGATCAGGGCGTCCACCTTGGAGAGCGCCACATAGTCAAAGATCGTCATGATCTGATAATCGTAACTGATATCCTCGTCATAGAACTCGCGGAATTTGTACTCCGTATGCACACCAAGAAAAGTCACGGTATTCACCCCGGCTTCCTTGGCGGCCTGTCTGATGCCCTGCAGTGTATTGATCGAATGCTTGGAGTTCGCGTTTCCGATCAATACGCCGATTGTCAGTCGCTTATTTTCAGACATGCGTCTTACTCCTTCGCGTTCTTTAAGGGTCTGATCCGATAGGTGACCAGAACATCTTTCTCCTTGCAGTTCTGCATAATGGATGCCTTCACGCGCTCCATGATCTTTAAGGCGTTATCGAAAGAATCAGCCGGGAACATGATCGCATATGTGTTGTCCGAGAAGCGGCAGATACTGTCGCCGCAGCGCAGCTCGTGCCTGATGATCTCAAGCAGGGCTTTCATGACTTTCTCGTGCTGCAGCGGCTCAAAATCATCCGCCGACCTGCGTTCCATGGAAAGCAGCGACAAAAACATCGTATCGCCGGTCCTTGCGAGAAGCCGTCTCTGCAGATGATAGATATCCTTGAAAACATTGTATTCGCACACGAAAGCGGAATTTTCGGCATCCTCCGTCTCCATGCTTTTTTGTACATCATCGATCACAAGCTCGATCTTGAGCAGACTCGAGAGTGTCGCTTCATAGCGGAGCTTCAGATCCGATGCCGGATTGCCCTTGGCAAGCGCCACCTCTTCTTCCAACGTGATCATATCGGAGGAACCGGCAAGTGAGAGTGCCCTCTTACAAAGTGCCGCGATCTCCTCGTATTCGTTCTCCTCCTTGAGAATGGCAATATAGGCCAGCACATCCTGCACGTACAGATCCCTGTAGTAAACGGACTTGGGAACGACCCAGTGCTCCTCCCCCGAATCGGGAAGCAGCGGCCCCGTGTAGAGATCGATCGCGCGCTTTAAGCACTGACGGCGCTTTCCGACGCTCATGGATTTGTTCAGTCCGATCTTGGAATAGTCGTCAAAATCAAAGATGTCGATGGAAATGTCCAGTTCCTGATTCCACTGATAGGCACCGCGTCTGGAGATGATCGAGTTGCGGAGCTGGTCCACACCCGTCTTGTCCACGAGCGCGCGGTAACGGTACAGCAGCGTACGCAGCGCCGTTCCCGGGTTGGAATAATCCTCACCCGACCAGAGCAGTTCGAACAGTTCCTTATGTGGGATCGCTTTCTGCTTGTGCAAAAGCAGGTAAGACAAAAACAGCTTGGTCTTACGCGTATTACTTAGACTGGTCAGGATCGGTTTGCCATCCATTTTGATCTCAAACCGGCTAAACAGTGTTATTTCAATCTTGGAATCCATAAATACCCTTCTCCTTATCGTCACATAATATCATTTATGTATGTAATTTTATCACTTGGTGATTACATATGCAACCATTTCTTCGGGGCACGGCGCCATTCCCTTATAGGTGATCCCGCCCAGATACTCCCTGATCTGGAAGGTGGGATCGGCGTCTTCTCTGCTGCTTTCCTCTTCGATGATCCTGCGCATGATGTCGCGGTTGGAAACGATATTGTTGTTCCCCTGCACATAGATCCTGTCGCCCGCGTAGATCAGGCCCTCGACGTTGCAGTCGGCTTCGATGATCACGTTCCCGCTGGTCATAACGGTTCCGGTAAAATCACCCGCCAGACTCACATCCGTGTTGGACAGGATCTTGCGGTACTGCCCCGTATAGGTGTCGTCGTTTTCCGTATCGTAGTAGTAGTTGAACTCTCCGATCTTCCCTTCGGCCTTGTTGATCAGCGTGACCGCTTCCTCATAGTCGAGCCCGTTTCGCTGGTGCACCTCACCGTTGAGCGTGTAATTGGTCCGCATGTAAAAGCCGGCCAGTTCGTTGATCTCACCGGCATAGATCCTGATCGGTTTTTCTTCCGTTCCGAACGCCGCAAAGGATCCCTTGAGATTGATGTCGCCGGTGGATACCACCGTATCCGCCTCGATCCCGAGCTGCGTTGCCATCAGATTGATGCCGCCGTAGATCCCGCGTTCACCGTAACTTGCTTCCGCTTTCCTGTATTCTTCCGCGGAATGCGTTCCCGCAAAGAGGTTGCCGACAACAGATGAGGTCTGTCCCGTAAAATAGATCCCCTTCCTGCCGATCAGCGAGTACTCAAAGAGTTGGTCATTCCCGTCATAAAAGGTTCCGTACGGTACGTCGATCCGGTAGTCGACCATGCCGCGCTTTTCATACCGGTCCGCGTAGGTATAGAGGAACGAAACGTTTTTCAGTTCACAGCCCTGTATCGCCCCGGTCTGCTCATCCGTAATGATCTCAAATTCCGGCTCTTCGGTATCGTCCAGACGGATCGTCCCTTTTTCCACTTCAAGGCGCGCCGACAGTTCCTCCTGCAGCCGCCCGGTCCGGCATACTTCCGAGAGTGCCTGTGCATAGCGCTCCAGGTACATCTGCAATGCCTCGTCCTCGCTGCGGGAGGCCGACTCCGACAGCAGTTCCCCCGCCGTCTGCGCGTAGGTTTCCTCCGCGATCTGAACGGCATGCCCGTTCAAGATATCCTTTACTTCCTCTTCGGCATCCGTGATCGCGATCGCTCCGCGCAATTCGATCCGCTGGCTTAAGAGCTGGTTCGCGACGCCCATGCTCTGGGCACAGAACATCAGCGCGAACATCATGGCACTTAAGATCGCAAAAGTCGTAGTGATAAAGATGAGTATATGAAATGCTAACCGTTCGCTTCTGGCTGCCATACCTTACATCCCGCTGACCATATCGTAGAATTCCATCATCGGCTGGGCCATGGCGGCCAGCACCACACACATGACCGCTCCCAGGAGTGCCAGGAAGAATGTCTCCAGAACGACCTCTTTCCTGTGTGCCAGGAGCATCATGGTCCGGTCAAAATAATCCGCCATGTCATCCAGAATATCCGTAAGCGTTCCGCTCTCTTCCCCGATCGCCGTCATCTGCAGGATCATCGGCGAGAATACGGAAGAATCCGCCATGGCCTTGGACAGCGACATACCCTGCGCCACACGCTCGGCGCTTCGCTGCAGTTCGCCCCTGACTTTCTCGTTGTTGCCCACGGTGTCCTCGATCACGCGCACCGCCTCCGTCATCGGCATCCCTGTCTTCAGCAGCGTGGAGAGTGCCTTGGAAAACTGCGCATAGAGCAGGTTCCTGTTGACGGGCCCCGACAAGGGCAGTTTCATGCGGATCATGGCGTTAAAGTTCCTGCCGGGTCTTGAGAGTGTAAACAGGATCCAGATGATCAGAATGCCTGCAACACCCAGGATGATATAGCCGCCGTACTCTCTTGCCAGTGTGCTGACAGTAAGCACATGCTGCGTAAGGCCGGGCAGTTCAAACGTGATCCCGTTGAACAGATCCAGAAAACGCGGTACAACCTGAAGGATGACCAGGCTGAACAATACCAGGCAGATCACCGCCATTAAGGACGGCAGCACTGCGGCACGTCTTGCGCCTGTTGTCAGTCTTGCTTCCGCTTCAAAGTATTCCGCCAGACAGAGCAGCATCTTCTCCCATTCGCCGTTTCGCTCCGCGCCCTCAACGGCCGCGATCACGATCATCGGGAAGCGGTCTTCGTGCTGCTTCATGGCATCGGACAACTTATCCCCGCCGGACAGATCTTTCACCAGACCGTCCACGAGTTTTTTCAGTTTTCTGTTTTCCATCTGGTCCCTGCAGATCTGCAACGCGCTCAGCGGACTGACATTCGCCCGCATGATCACGGCTAATTGTCTGCAGAGGATCCCGTATACTGCTGCCTCATTCATGGCTCGTCCCCGGCCGGTTCCTCCCCGGCCGCCTCCTCTCCGGAGGTTTCCGTTCCGTCTGTTTCAATGATCTCCCCCGCTTCTTCCACGGCCTGCCGCATGGCAGGTATGAAGGACGCGTAGTCGACCATACTGATATTCAGATCAACGATACCCTGCACACCCTGGATGTGCCCGGCATCGGAGTACTGCCAGATGGTGAAATCATACATGAAATCATTTGTATCCAGATACTGCGGTGCCCAGAATTCATAGGGCTGCAGCATATCGGCATCCAGCTCGCGCCGAAGCCAGTTTTCGGACGAATAGATCAGCGGATAGTACCCGTTCTCCTTGATGCGCTCCATAAAGGCGATCACGATCTTTGTCCTGTCCTGCTTCGTCATCTCGACCTGATTGGTCCTGGCGCTTTCGTTCGAGACATATTCCGTATCGATCGCGACCGGATAGCTGATCGGATAATCCTTGATCAGATCCATCACGAAATCCGCCTCCGCGACCGCTTCTTCCTCGTTCAGGGCCTGCGTAAAGAAATATACGCCAAACGGGATGTTCCGGTCCGTTGCCGCCTGCGCGAACTCCCGGAATTTCTCATCCTCCACGAGTCCGCCTTCGGAATAGCCGCGGTAGCCACACCGGATCATGACAAATTCGCAGGGTGAGTCCTTGAGCGCGTCCCAGTCTATCTTTTCCTGATGATAGCTGATGTCGATCCCCAGATGCGAGATCTTCTCCCCGTTCTCATCAAAGTAGGCCATGAACCCGTTGTCCAGCCGGAACCGCTCCGGATCGTAGGAGTTGATCGGAATGGTACCGTATCTGACTTCCCGTTTGGGAACATATACCTTGACGTATTCCGTGCCGCCGGTCACATTGATCGTCGTGTTGACGGCTTCCTGCTGCGCATTTGCCTCTTTATTTCTTTTTACTTCCGTAAAATGGATCAGCAGCATTCCGGCCAGAAAGCCGAAAAAGAACATGGAGATCGCAAGCACGATGATCATGCCGCTGCCGCTTTTCCGTTTATCTGCCAACTGCCTTACCTACCTTGTCCAAAAGTAATTCCTTGGTATAGGATTCGTGTCCGTAGATCGCGGGGAAAGCCCGGACACCGAGCTTTTTGCAGAGCGTCTCATAGATCTCCTGCTCGCTGACGTTGAGGATGGGTTCCAAGATCAGCAGCGCATCCACCGTTTCCTGTTTGAGGATGTCCAATGTTTCCGCTATCGAAAAAACGCAGCTCGGACGGTATCCGCCCTCTTCCAGATCCAGTTTCGTGATCCGGACAAGCGTCACGTCATTGCCAAGGATCAGGATGTGCGGCTTTTCATGCGAACCCGCATAGTCGTAATAGATCTGTTTTAATTTGGCGATCAGCTCGCCCTTGGGTGCCGTCTTTAACAGGTAGCCGGCCGCACCTTTTTCCATGGCTTCCCGGACGATCTGCGGGTTGGAAACGCCCGACAGGAAGATCACCGGAATGTCCTCGTGCGGCTGCTTGAGATAGACATCAAAAACATCCAGTCCGTTCATGACCGGCATCTCGATGTCGAGCAAGATCATGTCCACGCGGTAATCCGCGATATGCTCCACGAAACGGTATCCGGCATTTTCCAGCTGGATCTCATAATCATTCTCCAGATGCTTTTTCAGCATACGGAGTGTCATGATGTCATCATCTATGATCAGGATCTTTTTCTTCATTCTTACCCTTTCAACTTAAGCGTCCACGCGCCTGCTGCCGGCAAAAGCGCTTCATGCGCCCCTACTGGGACCTGCTTGTCCCGATGGTTGAGAACACGGCATCCACGGAACGCTGCAGCACCTTTTTGGAAACCGGCTTCGGCAAAAGGCCGACAACATATTCCTTCTTGCACTGCTGCCGCACGCTTTCCAGGTCCCCCTCAGCCATGAAGATCACAGGCACCTTCTTCCCGTTTGGCTGCCAGCGGATGCTGTCCAGGATCTTGTTGCCGTTTAGGATCGGCATATGAAAACTGATGAGCAGAAGGTCTGCCTTTGATTTTACGAAATAATCGATCGCGTTCATGCCAGACGTAAACGATTCGACCTGATAGGAACTCTTTAAGAACAGTTCGCAGAGCTTCCGGTTCTTGGGATCGTAATCCACGATCACGACCGTATGTTTCTTCTCGTCCTGCTCTTCCGGCACATCGGCTTCTTCTTCGAGCATACGCAGGGCTTCCGGTCCTTCGAGACGGTGCAGATCGTCTACGCGGCAGACGGGCTCTTCATCAAGCAGCAGATCGTCGTCCTCTTCCAGAGCGGCCAGCGCCTTCTCTTCCTTATAGCGGATCGCGAGTTCCATGATCTCCTTGATCTTTTCCTGCTTCTTGCGTCCGCGCTCGATCGCCTGATCCAGCTGCTTTAACTGATCGTCATGCTGCAGAACGATACTTCTTCTGACCGTATCTTCGGTTTCGCCCAGAGGCTTGACGGAATGTCCCTGGATCCTGGTGGAATCCTTCTCGATGTAGGAAGGTTCCTCTACCGGGTCCGGCGCCATCTCCGCCCTTTCGATCACATCCATGACCTGCATGAAGAACAGATCCGGATCGATCTCGCCCTCATAGAACTCCACTTCATCCAGTTCCAGGAAAGCGAGGATATGATCGGCAAACGCGTCCTCGCAGAGCAGGATGACGGGGATCGTCTCCAGCCCCGCCTCGCCGGTCTTCATCCAGCGGAAGAGCGAGAGCGCAAACCCTCGCGTATTGTCCGCGTTCAGGATCACCAGGTCCGTCTTCCTGCCGTCCCTGTCCGGGCGGATCAGATCCTTGGCGCTGTCGACCATGCCTGTCAGACTCACATCGATGTAGTCGGGCAGGATGTCCTTTATCATGTATTTCCTTGCGTCATCTTCGTCGATCACAACGACTTTCAGACGGTCAGTCATGGTTTGCTCCTTCTGTTATGATCCCCTTTTCCAGAAGCACCGCTCCGATATTGGACAGGATCGTTCTGTACAGATCCAGCAGCGCGTCCACATTTCCCTTCACAAACACTTCCTGTTTGTTCTTTGCCGCCAGTTCATGGATCTTGGCCATCGTATAAAGCTGATGTGCGCCGATGTTCGCGGCGACTGATTTTAACGCATGTACGGAGATCGCATAGGCCGCGATATCGTTCTGCTCCGCAAAATCACGCAGCTCGCGGATCTTGTCTTCCCCGCACTCGTAGAAGATCGTTAAGATATCAAAATAATCATCCAGATCGTTGTCGGATTTGAGCAGACCGGAGAAGACGTCAACACCCTTGATCTCAAAATCGATCTCCGGCACTTTGTCGCGCTCCGATTCCGCTTCCTCAATGATGATCTGCTCACTCAGGCAGGCCTTCAGGGACTGCTCGAGGTTTGCGACTTCGATCGGCTTGGACAAATAGTCCGTAAACCCGGCTTCCAGATACTTGTCCCTGATGCCGCGGATCGCATGGGCGGACACCGCCACGATACTGCCGTCCCGGTAGTGGTCGCTGAGCGTGCGGATGGCTTTCTGCGCCTCGATCCCGTCCATCCCGGGCATCATATGATCCATATAGATCAGGTCATATTCTTTTCCGCGGGCCATTTCGATCGCCTTTTCCCCGCTGTCTGCCGTATCTGCCTCAATCTGGTAATGCTTCAGCAGTCCTGCAAAGATTCTGAGATTGACGGCATTGTCATCCACCACGAGGATCTTCGCACTCGGCGCGTAAAAGCGCAGATGCTTCTCTTCGGTATCCGGCGTCTGCGTCAGCACATAGGTGGAAAGCTTCCGGTAATCGACCACCTTCTGCTCAAGCGTGATCGTAAAAGTCGTACCGCTGCCGTACTCGCTCTTGACCGTGATATCGCCGCCCATCAGCTGCACAAGCTGTCTGCTGATGGACAGGCCGAGCCCGGTTCCTTCGATCCCGCGGTTGGCTTTCTCATCCACCTGTCTGAACTTATCAAAGATCACTTCCATGTCTTCCTTGCGGATCCCGATCCCGGTATCCCGGATCGTAAAGACAAGCATGATATGATCCGCACCGGCCGGCTTAAAATCGGCCGTCAGGTCGATATACCCTTCACGGGTGAATTTGACCGCATTGTTCAGGATATTGATCAGGACCTGACGGACTCTGACGATATCGCCGTACAGCTGGCTCGGAAGCTCCGGATTGATATGCGTCCTGAATTCCAGTCCCTTGTTCATGATCGGAACGCTCACAACGGATTCCACATCGGTGAACAGGTAATGCGTGTAATAATTGACCGGCTGCAGCGTCAGCATGCCGGACTCGATCTTGGAAATATCCAGAAGATCGTTGATGATCGCCAGCAGGTTCTTGCTCGCGCGCTTGATGTCATTGGCGTAGTTATTCACCTCATCCGAGCAGTCCATCTGCAGCAGCAGTTCCGAAAACCCGAGGATTGCGTTCATCGGCGTGCGGATCTCATGCGAAATATTGGCGATGAACGTATTCTTCGCCGCATTCGCAGACTGCGCCTGCACGAGTTCTTCGTGCATCGCCTCGATCTCATCCTGCAGTTTTCTGATCTCCTCCTGCATGCCCTGCCCCCTGCGATCAAGCGTACGTGAAAATCACACGATCAGACTTCCACAAAATCAATATCATCGTCATCCAGCGGTGACGGACGCAGCGAGATCTCCTCGTCTGCATTCGGATTCAGATCCTGCATCACACCGCGCTGTTCCATATTGCCCATGGCTGCGGTCGCGGCCTCGGAAGGAGAAACGATCTTCTCCGACTTGGCGTTCTTTCTCTTGCCTCTTCCGCCGGTCTCGGGCACTTCCCTGTTCATGTAGCAGTTGCCCTGGAATACGGATTCCTCATCGATCAGCAGGCTCTTTGTCGTGATATCACCGTAGATCTCACCGGTCGGTTCGACATTGACCTTCTCCCTGATCTGCATATTACCTTCCACGACACCGGCCACGACGATGTTCTCCGCCATGATATTGCCTTTGATCTTGCCGTTTCTGGAAAGGATCACAACGCCCTCGGCAGACACGCCGCCGATCAGTGTCCCGTCGATCCTGACGGACGATTTTGTGATGATGGTGCCTTCCACAACCGTATCAGCCCCGACGATCGTTGTGATCGTATAGTTGTCGAGATTGATCTTATCGTCCCTTTCTTTCATAAAGCCAAACATGTTCTTTTCCTCCCTGTTGTCTCGGTCCTCTTTTTCTATCTTTTCATGTCCCGGAACCTGCCGGAACATACCGTTATCTTTTGAAGTGTCAGCCCTGAACGTCCATGAAGCCGAGCGGCTCGATCGCCTCACCGTTCTTGATGACTTCGTATGCAAAGAGGGAATCCTCCTCCGTTATCACGAACAGGACCTCCTGGCGGTTCACTTCATCGCCTTCGGCGACTTTGAGGCTGCCGGCGCTCCGGTACACCGTCTGGTAACCGTTGCCGTGATCGATGATGATCTGCGTTCCGAAGAACTCATCCTCCGAGATCGATGTGATCTTGCCGTCACCGCTTGCTACGATCGCCGTTCCGATGATGGTGTTGAATACGGCCCGGCCTTTGACTTTCTCTCCCGTCTCCACCGTAGGATCCTGAACGATCAGCGCATATCCCGCGATCGGATAACCGTTCGGCACAGCCATCGCGGCCTTTTCCTGCTCGATCGCCTTCTCGTTCTCCTGTTTGGTCGCCACGACGTTGGTCAGCGAAACAACCTGATCATACAGTTCCGCCTTTTCCTCATTCAGCTCCTCGATCTCCCGGTTCAGCCGGTCGATCTCTAGCTGCTTGGTGTCGTCGTGCTTCAAACGGTAGTTCTTCAGCGCGGACGAGATCAGCAGACTGATCAGCACGATCATAACGGCGATCACCGCTACGATCAGACGCAGGATATGATCAAATGTCAGTTCAAATGTTTGGAATGATCCGTCGAATCCGGGATCAGAAGCACCGTATATCTTGAGGTCTTTTTAATGACCTTCTTGGGCTTCTCCTCCTGGAACCGTTCCGTTCCGATCTGCTCCTTTTTTTTCCAGATACCCATTGCAGACTTAGCTCCGATCAACCCGAAAGGGCATACTTCCCCCTTACCCCTGTAAATCTAAATTTTACATGAACCGCCGAAAAATATCAATAGTACGATAAAATCGAACTTTTTGTTTACAATTCGGTACTTGTATGCTACACTTCAAGTTGGTGCACGTCACCACGCAACAATTTGTGTAATTCAAACGGAGGTATGTACAATGAAAGGTACCGTTAAATGGTTTAACAACCAGAAGGGTTACGGCTTCATCTCTGATGAATCCGGCAACGACGTTTTCGTACATTATTCCGGACTGAACATGGAAGGCTTCAAGTCTCTGGACGAGGGCGCTGCAGTTGAGTTCGATGTCGTAAACGGCGAGAAAGGGCCTCAGGCAACAAACGTAACCAAATTATAATCTGGCGTTACAATGTACCTTTTCAACTAAAATAGATATACTTTATGGGATATTCTTATGTTAGGGGAAGCAGTACTTTAGAACACGGATTATAAAAAGCCTCGCAGATTTCTGCGGGGCTTTTTATTGTCTGTATGAAGAACTGTCAGGATCCCTTGGTTGGCTGGTTCAGATTCGCGGTCATCTGCCGGTGCGCTTCGTAAATATCCATGTGCACTCTCTGGAACGCCGCGACAACCTGCGGGTCAAACTGCACGCCTGCACCCTGCGTGATGATATTGTAGGCCTGCTCATGCGTCATCGGTTTCTTGTAACTTCTCTCCGATACCAGCGCGTCGTATACATCCGCCACCGCAAGGATCCGTGCAAGGATCGGGATATTCGTTCCCTGCAGTCCGTCCGGATACCCTCTGCCGTCAAAGCGCTCATGATGCGATCTGGCCATCTGATAGGTATAGGTGATGAACTTGGAACCGGGAAGAAGGTAGGCGTATTTCTGGATCGCGTTTGCGGCATAGACCGTGTGATTTTTCATCTGCGTGAACTCTTCGTCCGTGTATTTACCGGTCTTCTGCAGCACCGAATCCGGCACCCCGATCTTACCCATGTCATGGAGCTGTGCCGAAAGCATGATCAGCTCGTAATCGTCCATGGAGACACCGTAGTTTAAGCCGGAAAACAGCATTTCCTTGAGCAGGATGCCCATGTATTTGGATACGGCAACGGAATGGATCCCGGTGTAGCCGTCTTTGCCCGCGATCAGGTCGGTAATGATCCCGATGATAAAATAATGCAGCCTGTATGCGTTCTGTGCCTGCGCGTTCACGCTCTGCTGGAGCTGTGAGTTGTAGGCATTCATATGCTTCTTGTATTCGAGAAGATTGATCTGCAGTTCCACGCGCTTCTTCAACAGCTGCGGTACAACGGGTTTGCGGATAAAATCAGCAGCGCCGAGACGATAGGCTTCCAGTTCCGTCGCATTCTCCTTGTCACCCGACAGGAAGATCACCGGAACATCCTTCATCTTGTCACTGCTTCTCATACGCATGATCATATCAAAGCCGTTGATACCGGGCATCGCGATATCAAGGATCATCAGATCAGGCATGATCGTCGCCTTGGACAGGCGGCCCAATGCCTGCTTGGAGTTGTTCATCAGGGTGATCCTGTATTCCTTCTCCAATGCCTTCTCGACTACGACGAGTTCGGTTTCGTTGTCATCTACGACCATGATCGAGTACAATTAAGCACCTCCCGGTAATCAAGTGCGCCGCCAAACAGGGACAGCGCGCTGCCAACCGTTACATTTACATGCCCGTCCGAAAGATCACGGATCTTTGCAAGATCCGCAACGGATGAAATACCGCCCGCATACGTCACGGGGATCGGCGAGCCGGCCAGGATCCGTACGACGTCCTCTTCGATCCCGTTTACCTTGCCTTCCGCATCCACCGCATGCACGAGAAATTCATCGCACCACTGCGACAGATCGGAAAGCAGCCGGTCACTCAGTTTCGTGTCGGTAAACTTCTGCCAGCGATCCGTTACGATCATATAGTCTGTCGTGCCGGGAAGACGGCGACAACTCAGATCCAGAACGACATGCTCCCGCCCGATAGCGGAAACAAGCCTGTCCAGATGATTATAACATATATTACCATTGCTGAATACATACGATGTGACAATGACGTGTGATGCGCCCGCAGAAAGAAACTCCGCGGCGTTTTCATCGGTGATCCCGCCACCTGCCTGCAGGCCGCCCGGATAGGTAGCAAGCGCACGCAGTGCCGCTTCTTTGGTGGAAGCATATCCCGGCGAATCCTTCGCGTTCAGCAGGATCACGTGACCGCCCTTTAAGCCGTCATGCGCATAAAGGCCGGCATAATATGAGGCATAGTACCCCGCGAAAAAGTTATCTCGAAGTCCGGTACCTTTTCCGGTATCGTCGCGATAGCTCAAGGTCGATCCCACGATCTGTTTGACTTTTCCGTCATG
>JAGCXZ010000183.1 GCA_017961065.1 Lachnospiraceae bacterium | reverse complement strand
CTACACAGTTCTCGATATGAGATGCGAGGACAGCCTTTTCACTGTCGTTGGGACGTTCCCGCCTTTGAGTGTCGGTCAAAATATAAAAGTTGACGGCAAGTTTCAATCCCGTTCAATCTATGGCAAGCAATTCGTTGCCGACAAGATTTGCCACACACTCAAGCAGAAGCGTCGGATCCTGATCCTGAATACGTGAGGTCGCACGACCGATGTCAAAAGGCAGTTCAAGCGTGATGAAACCCTTGCCTTCCCGGTTCTTTACGTGCCGTATCTTGCGTGCCCTGCTTTCTTCATCACAGACCTGCATTGTCGCGATATAGTAGCGCGGTCCTTGCATCTGCATGGCCAGGTCTTCGGCAATCGCTGATTTTCCGCTGTCCGGTGTTCCGATCACAAGTGAGATCATGTTTCATGCCTTTCATATTGCGCGATTTCCGTCTGATCAAACCTTGTTCCGTTGATATACAGCGAGAGCGCCATATCAAGAAGCGGGAACAAAAGCGCCGCGCCGGTTCCTTCTCCCAAGGCAAGGTCTGCATCTATCACCGGGATAAGATCCAGCCGTTTTAGTACCCGCATGATCCCTTTCTCGCGTCCCGCATGGGAAGCAAGCATGTAATCCCTGCAGCCGGGACCGATTGTCTCAGCAAGCAGAGCCGCAGCCGCACTGATCAGGCCGTCCACGATAACCGGGATCCCGTTCTTTGCACCGCCGATGAACAAACCGGTCAGTCCCGCAAGATCCAGTCCGCCAAGCTCGCAGAGAATGCCAAACGCTTCTTCCGGCGTACCGGTAAGCGCCTCTGTATAACCGTGAAAAGTAAGCGCGGATGAGATCACACGGATCTTATGTTCCAGCTGCTCATCACTTAAGCCTGCGCCTCTTCCCGTGAGATCCGCAGTATCTGTCCCCATCAGGGCACAGAGTACCGCCGTACTGGTCGTGGTATTGCCGATCCCCATCTCTCCCGTTGCGATGATTCCATACCCTTTTTCCTTACAGGAATCCATCAGGGAGATCCCCGTTTCGATCGCCTGCAGGCACTGCGCCGGTGTCATGGCATCTTCTTTTGCGATGTTGCCGGTCCCCGAAGTCACTCTTCTGTTCAGCACACCCGGTACAGGTTCGCCCCGGATCCCGATATCCACGGGAATGATATCAGCAGGATAACCGCGTAAGAGATTCGAAAGGGAACTCTTCTTCTTCGAAAGCAGAGCGGCCACCTCAGCGGTGACGCTGTCATCCGTCTGCGTCACGTTTTCCCGGACGACGCCGTTATCGGCGATCATGACGATCACGGCTTTTTTATCAATTTCAGGCACTTCTTTCTTTTGTATTGCAGCAATACGGCAAATGAGATGTTCCAAAGTGCCCAGTCCGTCGATCGGTTTGGCCAATGTATCCCATCTTCTCTTTGCAGCCGCATACACCCCGGCATCTGCCGGTTCTATGCGGATCCCCATGAGCTCAGATCCTGTCATCTTATATCCTCTCCCGCATTCCCGGTAATCTGATCCGCATTTCCGGCGTTCTGATCCGCATCCGGATCACAACTCTGAACCGCTTCTTCAAAACGACTGATCTTAGAAGCCCTGCGCTTGATCCCGAGCATATCATAGATCGCCCCGATATCCAGATGCTTCCTTAATTCCGACGCCAGCAGGTCGTACTGCTGTTCCTTAAAGTCCCGCATATCCTGAACGGATCCGGTATCGATCGTTTTGCCCCTTTGCGCACAGACGGCACGGATGAAGCCGGTCAGGATCTCTTTCCTGTCAAAGAAACCGTGAATATAGGTTCCGTAAACATTCCCGCTGCAGTATCCCGTTCCATGGTCCGTGAACGGATCGGCTCCGTCATAAGGAGTCGTTTTCCCCATGTGGATCTCGTATCCTTCCACGTTGAGGCCGCAAAGACCCGAAAGAACCCCGCTTGCGTTTTCGATCGATCCGCTGAATACCGTACGTGTCTTCTCCTGTTCCAGAACGGTATCGACCGGGAGCAGAGCGAGTCCTGTTTCTTCGCATTTCCCCGGTCCTTCCGTTTCAAACGGATCACTGATCTTTCTGCCGAGCATCTGATAGCCGCCGCAGATCCCGAAGATGACGCGGTTTTCTTTCTGCAGGTTCCGAATCGCTTCGACAAATCCGTTGCCCTTCAGCCATTGCAGGTCGCCGATCGTATTCTTGGAGCCCGGGATGATCACGATATCCGGATCCTCCAGCGTTTCCACCGATGTCACATACCGCACCGAAACGCCGGACAGCTGCGAAAATACATTAAAATCAGTAAAATTCGAGATATGCGGCAGTCTGATGACCGCGATATCAAAAGGCGCGACGGTACGATTATGAAACTGATCCGTCAGCGAATCCTCATCATCGATGTGAATATCCAGATACGGCACAACGCCCAGGACTTTCTTACCGCTCTTTTCTGCAAGGATCGTTCTGCCTTTTTCAAACAGTGCCTGATCGCCGCGGAATTTATTGACGATCAAGCCGATGACGCGATCCCTGTCCTCTTCCCCAAACAGATCCAGCGTTCCGATCAGCTGCGCGAATATACCGCCCCTGTCAATATCTCCCGCCAAAATGACTTTGGCATTCAGTAACTTTGCAAGCCCCATGTTTACGATATCGTTATCCAGCAGATTCAGTTCCACAGGCGATCCGGCGCCCTCAACGACGATCAGATCCGATGTCTGCGCCAGCGTATCAAACGCATTTTTAATCTCCGGGATCAGTTCCTTTTTGTATGCAAAGTATTCCGCCGCATTCATGTTCCCGACGACTTTTCCGTTTACGATCACCTGAGAGCCGCGGTCACTGAACGGTTTTAACAGCACGGGATTCATGCAGGATTGAGGCTCTCTTTTGCAGCACTCCGCCTGTACGACCTGTGCTCTTCCCATCTCCAGTCCGTCTGCCGTAATGTAGGAATTCAGCGCCATATTCTGGGCTTTGAACGGCGCGACCCGGTATCCGTCCTGCGTAAAGATCCGGCAAAGGCCTGCGCTTAAGAGACTCTTTCCGGCATTGGACATGGTCCCCTGCACCATCAGCACCCTTACGCCGGACGTCTGCTCTGCTCCCATATTCTCTTCAGAAATCAGCAGACTGTCCGTATGCGAACCGCCATGTTTCCTTACCGGGTCCTTTACACCGGCAGAGGGATCAGTCCCCATCCAGGGTTTTTGCCCCAGCAGATCGGCCTCTTTTTCCTTGATCCCGAACAGTTCCCGGATAAAGGATTCCGTAAAGACCTCTTTTGGCGTTCCGATCTTTCTGATCTTACCGTTTCCGATCGCGACCACGGTATCGGAGAGTTCCCTTGCGATCTCCAGTTCATGCAGCGATAAAAGCACTGCCATGTTCTCTTCTTTTGCCAGCTTTCTGATCCGGTTTAAGATGTCGAGTTTGTATCTGATATCCAGATAGGATGTCGGTTCGTCAAGGATCAGAACCTTCGGCTCCTGACAGATCGCCCTGGCAAGCAGAACGCGCTGCTTCTGTCCGTCACTGATCATCCCGAATTCCCGGTCGGCAACCTCTGCCGTATCCGTCATTTCAATGGCCTTTATTACGGCAGCCTTGTCCGTATCATCCAATATTCCCATGACACCGGTATAAGGGTATCGTCCGGTTTCAATGATCTCACGGCACGTCATGCGCTCCGGTCTTACGGAAGCGGTCGTGACAATGGACAGTTCCCTGGCAGCCTCTTTGGACCGCATGGCATGGATGTCCTGCCCGTTTAAGCAGATCACGCCTTCCCTTTCCCTGAGCAGTCCGCAAACCGTTTTTAACAGCGTTGTCTTACCGCAGCCGTTCGGTCCGATCAGCGTTACGATCCTGCCGGCTGTAAGCGAAAGGGAGATCTCTCTGATCAGGTCACTCTCATATCCGATCGTTATATTTTTCGTCTCAAGTCTGTTCTCTGTCATATGCTCAGTTGCTGTTTGCGCCCCTTCTCTTTACCATCATGACGATCACAACCGGTACCAGGAGCACCGCGGTGACCGAGCTGATGCTGACTTCCGTCGGCGCGAAAACGGTTCTGGCGATGCCGTCACAGAACAGCGTGATCACGGCTCCGCCAAGAAACGCGCCGGGGATCATGATCTTTGGGGAAGATGTCTTTGTGAGTCCGCCGATCAGATGCGGTACGGCGATCCCGACAAAGGAAACGGGACCGGCAAAAGCCGTCACGCAGGCAGCCAGAAGACTTGATAACAGGATCAGCATGACGCGCAGGAGCGTGATGTTGACACCCATGGTCTTTGCATAACTCTCCCCGAGCCTGTATGCGCCGACCGGCTTGATCATCAGAACGGAAACGATCAGGCAGACCGTGATGATCGCAGCCATGATCTTTACATCCTGCCAGTCCATGCCGGATAAGCTCCCCATCGACCAGTTGTGCAGATTTACGATATTGGAATCATCCGCAAACGTCACGATCAGGTCCGTTATTGCCGAGCAGATATAGCCTGTCATGATCCCGCAGATGACCAGGATGCTCATGTTTTTTACTTTCACGGAAACCGCAAGCACAAATGCCATTGCCAGCATGGCACCGGCAAATGCCGAAAGGACAAGACCTGCCGCATTGAGATGAATGCCGCGCTCCAGCAGAAAGATAAGTGAGAGCGCAACCGCCAGTTTCGCGCCGGATGAGATCCCCAGAACAAAGGGGCCGACGATCGGGTTGGCAAAAAAAGTCTGCAGAAGATACCCGGAGAGTGCCAGTCCGCCGCCGAGAAATACGGCACTCAGAACCCGCGGCATCCGGATGTTGATAATAATGTTATAGTCCGTTCCGTCCTGCACGGATCCGAACACGATCGACAGGGCACGCTCAAACGGGATCCCGATGCTACCCATGAACGTATTCCATGCCATCAGCACCAGCAGCAGAACCGATATGCAGATGAAAGTCAAAAGACATCTTCTCTTATTCATGGTTCACTCAAGCCTCTTCAGGAAAACAAGATCATTCTCCCGCCCCGTAAAGACGCAGTTCAGATCGTTCATAAAATCGGCCATGCCCGTGGTCTGCTGGAACAGGTCATGGTCCGTACAGTAAACACGCTTGTTTTGAACAGCGTTAAAATCAGCAAACAGAGCATTCTTTTCGATCAGTTCATCAATCGATGTGATCTCTCCGCTGATCGTGCTGTTATAGATGATGATATCCGCATCCTTTGCCCTGGCGTAGAAATCTTCCATCTGCATGTTCATGGCAGACAGCGCGTTTTCCTCATCGCCGTTTACGTTCTCCGGCACATATCTGCCGCCGGAGAGTTCGATCATTTTGGTGATATAGTCTCCGCTCTTTCGTACATTGATGAGGCCGTTTGACGTCACATGAAAGAACGCCGCGGATACGCCGGTATCGGCCTGCTGCATCAGCGGTTCCATCCTTTTGATCTGCGCGTCGTAAAAATCAAGCGCCTCCTGTTCCCTGCCAAAAAGGAGCCCATACAGTTTCACCCATTCCAGTCTGCCGAGCGGGTGATTTTCATAACTGGACGTCTCGACAAGTACGGGGATCCCGAGTTCTTCGAGTTTCTCCTTCACATCGGGATTATGATAGATCATGGTATTCTCGATCGCCAGGTTACAGCCCTCGTTTAAGATCAGTTCATAGTCCGGTGCCCTGTATTTCCCCGCATAAAGGATCTTTCCATCCTGCATGGCTTGGCGCGCTTCTTTGACCGACCAGTCCGACTCCTTCGTTCCCGAAAGCCGGATATGATCCATGCATCCGCAGGCACGGACAAAGTCCATGACCGAAGTCGACACAAGATAAGTCCTGTTAAGAGGCTGCTGCAGGATCGTCACCGCCTCAGGCACGCCTTCGGGAACCGGAAGGCCTTCCGGAACCAGCAGGTAATCACCGGCATCCGCGATATGGATCACACGATAATCCCCGTATTCCGAAACAGAAAACCGTGTCGCGTACAAAAGCGTCAGCTCGCCTGTTTTTGTAAGATCCGGCTCATACGGAACATCATCCGCGGATGATGCCGGCAAGGAAAACGTTTCTTCTCCTGCCCGCTCCGTATCGTCTTTTTCCCAATAGATCGTGTATTCGATCTCGTGGGGCTTTGTCATCGCAACGGTATCGCCGATCACCCGGAGCGGTTCATTGAGAGACGTCACAGGAACCGTGAACGTGGAATACCCGGAAGGGTTCTCGTTCTCGTACCGTTTTCCGTCAACGATCATGTAATCGTAATTCTTACTGCTCCAGACAAAAACCGCCGTGATCTTTCCGTCTGATACGTTCACGGTAACGGGTGAATTGATCGAAGCCTTTCCGGTGCCGCCCTCCATGGTGATGTCGATCTCGTAGGTGCCGTTTTCGTAAGTATCGGTGTCGTTACCGCTGTTTTCTTCAACAACACCGCCGTTGTTTCCGGATACGGTATCTGCACCGTTTTCATACGAAGTAACCCCCTGCGATCCGCAGGAGGTTACCGTTACTGCACTCAACAGGATCAGCACAAAACATATGCGTTTTTTGATCTGATCTTTGATATTCATTCTGTTCATTGCGGGCTTGCGACTTTGACCTTATGGTCGTACCACTTCCCCTTTTTGCCGATCAGTGCCAGGTCAAAGTCCTCATCCAGTGCCGGTACGGGCACATCGAATCCGTATACTTCTTCCGTGGTCCCGTCCTCATAGGTGACCGTGTCGTTGGTAGGCTCAAGAAGCTTCGCTCCTTCTTTTTGCGCCTGCTCGGCCAGTCCAGGGTAAAGATTCAGGATACTCTTGGATATCAGCGTGATATGGATCGTCATCTTCCCGTCCTTGACGGTCAGCTCGCCCATATCGTGCAGGGATTCGTTGATGTGGAACATCGAACTGTCTGTGGTGAATTTCGCCTCATACCTGCCATCCGTCAGCTGTTTTTTTTTTGCGTCATTCCCCGTGCTAGCAGACAGCTCCTTCAGGGCATCCGCGGTGTGCTCCACATACAGTTTCTGCACATCATCGATCCGGCCGAGACCTTCGATCTGACAATCGATCTCGTCAAAATCACCCGATGCCGTAAACATGCTGAGCCAGGAGTCCTCATCCGGGCCTGCCATATCGTTGTTGGCATGATCGCCTGCAACGACCATCAGCGGGCGCAGGACGACTTTCTTATAACCGGCCTGTTTCACTGCTTCGATGATGTTCTCGCAAGCCGTCTCTTCCGGCTCGCCTTCGACCGTACCGATAAAGACGTTCTTATACCCGAGTTTATCCATCTGTGTCGCCATCTGGCTGTAGCTGACTTTGGCCGTATGAGCCGTTCCGTGTCCCATGAAGACAAATGCCGTTCCGTCCTGATCCGCGGCTTCGGGCGAATCAAAACCGGCCGATCTTACCGCTTCTGCCACGACCGCTTTGGCAACGGCCTGCTTATCGTCATTGATCACACTTGCATCGGCACCGACTTCACCCAGAAGCGGCTCTGCGATAGCAACCTTTTCGAATTTATCCGCATACGCCTCAAGCGTTTCGATCAGTTCGTCATACTCTGCCCCGTGCATGAGGTGCGTGGGCTGGATCAGCAGGTTTTTGACACCGTTCTGCACGGCACGGTCAAGCGCCTGATCCACATTGTCGATCTTCTCGTTATCTCTGGCCTGCACATGGTTGATGATGATCTGCGCGGTAAACGCACGTCTTACGGACCAATCGGGATTGGCTTCCTGAATGGCCTTCTCGATGCTGCCGATATCCTCCGCACGGCTGTCGTTAAAGGAGGTTCCGAAGCTTACGACAAGGATCTCGTTTTCACCGATCTCATCTGCGTTTAACGGATCGTCCTTGGATGCGTCACCGGTATCTCTTCCGAAGTAATCCGGATCCGCGTCTTCGCCTTCCACCAGCTCCTTCTGCGCATCTGTCAACGCATCCCATGCGGCCTTGGCATCCGCGCACTGCCGGTCGGTCTCTTCCGTCCATTCCTGCACATAGATGGCATCGATCAGTGCCGCAACATTTGCGGCAAGTTCTTCATCACTCACTGCCTCTTCTGCCTCCCCGACTGCTTCCTCCTGTACTTCTTCCACGGGCTCTTCCACTGCCGCCTGCTCCGGTTCGGGAGCAGCGGGCGCTTCCTGCGGCTGTGCGGATGTGCATCCGATGAGGGTGGCACCAAGTGCAGCAGCAAGAACGATGCTTAACACTTTCTTTTTCATAACATCTCTCCTTTGTTTATGATCACACCCCATCCCTTGCGGCCGGGCGCGTCTTTTAAAAAACTGCCGGAAATAAAAAACTCATCCCGGGATATCCGGAACGAGTCATGAACGCAGAAAGAGAGCACCATCCGTAATGATGGTGTCTTAAGAAAACACAGATCAAGCCCTCGTGATCCGGAGTAAAAACTCCCGGTTTTATGACAGACGGCAGGTCTCCTGACTCATACATCATCACACGACTGTCTGCCTTCCCGGGAAGCCCCAGTGACTTTACGTGAAACGTAAAACAACAGCCGCACTCCGTAAATACAGTGACGGGATCGTACGGGATTTACACCCGTTTCCCTTTTAACCTGCGCCAGAACGCAGGCACCGTCTGCTTTCCATATTGGTTTTCACAAATTGTAGCACAGAATCGCCCTGTTATCAACTGCCCCCGCGTGTCCTGCCGCTCAGGTTTTGGTGCGTTCCCGTAACAAAAAACATCCCGGGTGCAACATATGCATCCGGGATGGATCGGTCATTCAGAAAACCGCAGGTCCTCTCATCATTCGATGGCGATAGTCTTCTTCTCGGGGATCTTCCTTGCTTCTTTCTTCGGAACGAAGAGTTTGAGCACGCCGTCCTCGAACTTTGCTTTGATATCTTCCTCTGTAAGAGTATCCCCTACATAGAAGCTTCTCTGCATCGATCCGGCATAACGTTCCTGACGGATCAGTTTGCCTTTCTTATTCTTCTGGTCCTGGTCAAGCGTCTTCTCCGCTCCGACGAAAAGGTATCCGTTCTCGAGGGAAAGCTTGATCTCCTCTTTCTTAAATCCGGGCAGGTCGATATCAACCTCATACCCGTCATCATGTTCATGCACATCCGTCTTCATGACGTGAGTCGCATGCTTGCCATACAGCTTCCTGTCGATGTCCGGAAAATCCATCCTTGGAAAATCCATCCACTCATCCATAAAGTTTTCTCCCAAAATGCTCGGTAACAACATAGGTCATGCCTCCTTCTCATCATAAAAACTCTGGACTGATGTCCTGTTTTTCTGTTTCTGACTATGTTGTACCACTCGTTGTTAGCACTGTCAATAGGTGAGTGCTAACAATCTCTAAACATTTTATTATGGAATTATAAATTATGCAAGGCTGCCCATCGGATCCCAGGGTTTGAGCAGGATCGGATCGGCCTCAAACTGCTTTTTCTGCGTCTTGGAAAGATACTTTTTATGCAACAGGATCTGGAACGCGTACTCGCCGAACCATTCATCATCCATCACATAATAGCCCTTCTCTCCGACATCCTCGCCCCAGCTGTTTTCCACTTTCCAGCGTAACGGCTTGCCGTTCTCGTCCAGATCCACACCCGAGATGACCATCGCGTGCGTCATGCAGCTGTCGCCGTAATTTAACCTTTCTTCCTTGGTCATACCAAACGCTGTGGAAAAGAGCTGACCGACTTCCAGGATATCGGAGGTCAGATAGCCGCCCTTCCGTTCGGAAAACTGCCCGACATCACTGCCGAACCAGACCGCGTGACCATCCTTTAACTGTTTGATCGTAAGCTTTCTCAGATCATCCATGGGAAGATTTAAATACTTCACCGGATACCTGCCGTTCCGTACGCTGCCGAGGAACTGTACCGTAAAGGTTCTGCCGTACGGCTTGTCTTCGGTCGGTGCATTGATCACGGTCACATAGTCGTCAAGATCCCAGCCCACATATTGTTCAAAGAATTCCTGCGGTGTGATGTTTTCCACCTTCGTAAATTTCTTGTCCTTGTCTCGTACTTCCCAGGTGAAGCGCACCGGCGGCTTGCCCAGACAGATGCAAAGGATCCTGTAGACAGTATCCATCATCTCGTGTTTCATCTCGCGAAGCTGTTTTATGCTTGCGCCGGCTGCGTATTCCTTACGGAAAACGGAAGCAAATTCCCTGAGTTTTGTGGTCAGGTACGTATCCATCTCGGTCGTGTTCGAAGAAACTTCCGTCTCCGGCATGATCTCTTTGGGAACCACGCCGTACTTGTACGTAAGGCTCCGGAACATGTCCCACTGCCCGCCGTCCTGGACCGGATCCTGCAGCAGGAAACTCACAACGCGGGAATCGACCGGCTCATCGATGAGTTCGAGCATGCTCTCCAGAAAGTAATTGGACTTTTCAAGCTTATCGTAGAACATCGGATAATTCTGGCTCAGTTCCATGTTCTCGAGATTGAGTTTCTTCATGATCTCGAGACGCATGAGATTGTAGGACGCAAACATCCAGCAGCGGCCCGACTTCTTCTGGTCGCATACTTTTCCCGTCTCCACTTCGACAGAGAATCCGAATCTGTTTCTGGCCTTTGCTTCCGGATTTTTGGCAGCGGCGTTGATCCCGTTGGATGTCACCGCATTCATGGCCACCTTATTGACTCTTTCTTTGGCAAAATCATCCCCGAACTTTTTCAGTTCCTTTGCCGTGATCTCTGTTTTCATATTCTGTCACACTCCTTTGGCTTTTATTCATATCCGGATTTGCCGGGTTTTAAGGCGTATAAGGCTCGTAAACGGCCACAACGGTTCCCGTATCATCCAGAATGAAATTCATCAGCAGACCGTCATCATTATCAAAGCGGCCGACATAACGGTTAAATGCGTCATACTCCAGAAGCTTGTGGAACCTGTCTTCGGGATACTGCACGTAGAACACGCAGTCTTTGGCAACAGGATAGTCCTGAAAGTTCCCGTCAAAGCCGGCAATCTGGTAATCGTCGTAAAATTCATCCGGATCCAGATGGTATTCCTCGATCAGATCCGTGTCTTCTTCCGTGACCCAGAGCACTTCTTCCGCACGAAGTTTGCTGCTGTCCTTACTTGATATCGCCTGCACCAGGATCTTCGAATCCGCCTTATTGGTTCCTGCACAAGACAGACGTTCACTCCGTCCCGTCAGCTCCAGAGAGGACAGATAAAAGTAAGCCAGTTCTCCGCCATAGGTGTCATCATACTGACTTCTGGAAATGATAAAACTGTAACCGAACCAGCAGTCCCCCTCATAGTTTGCGGACTTCAGGAAACAACCCATACAGTGTCTGCTGTCCTCGTTGCTTCCCTCATTCCAGGATGCCTGAAAAGCGTAGTACCCGTTGATCTTGATCCTGTCGCCGGAGGCAGACGTCGGATATGTCCTGTATACATACAAGTCCTCGGGGATCTGCATGTCAAGTTCTTTGAGACAGGCTCTCACGAATTTGTCCCCGCCATCATCCGTATAGGTCTCATAGTCTTCATCCAGCCTTACGCAGGCATTCGTCACGGAGAACATCCCGTACGGATCCATGTCGACATACTTGTAGGTGCCGTCTTTGTTCAGTTCCTTCTGTTCCGAAACAAGGCCCGGCATTTTGGCCCGGTTTGTAAGATACGTGCCGTTGATCGCCGTTTCATTATCGGAAAAGAATCCGTATCCTTCGGTATTGTAGATGCCGCAGAACGGAAGGTCGGTCGGGTTATCCTGCACAAAGGTGTAATCCTCGCCGACCGTTGTGCCAAAATGCGTCATCGTCACCCATGACATATACTCTTCCGGCATCTGATCAAGCGGTGCACCCGGCAGATATACATAGAGTTCGTTCGTGTGATCCGTAAGCCCTTCGAGACCGTATGCCCCGGTATAAACATAGAGCATGTCGTCTTTGATCTCTTCCCTGCCGACCTCATTCTCGTATTCAAGGGAATCCACCTGCACTTTGTAGATATAAGGCGATACCTCTTCATAGGCCCCAAACCGTCCGTGGAACACGCACTGGTAGAACGTTCCGTTATCATAGCCCGGTCCCGAGGAACCCATGTCGGAGTCATAATACTCTCCCGAAAAAGACCCGTCAGGCAATACGTCCATATGGGTCTCCCAGCCGCCGGCCCCGCTGGAAAAGATAAATCTCCAGATGGACATCTGCTCATAGATATTGCCTTTTTCAACGGCTTCTTCAGGCTCCTCCGGTTGCGCCGGTTCTTCTGCCGGTTCCTCGGGATCAGCAGCAGGTTTGTCATTTTGTTTGTTTGCCGCTTCTTCCAGTGCCTTCTTTAAAAATGCATTATCTGCCTTGTTCTCTTTGGAAGCGCATCCGCAAAGAGCAAGCAGGAGCGCACAGGAAAGAATGCAGGCAACAGACCGGAATCCGATCGTTCTCATATCCCTTCACTTCCTTTTCATCGTATTCATTATCTGATCCGGACCTTTTTACAGGCTCCGGAGCATTCGCATTATATCATGCCGGTGTTCCGGGCCGCTACCGCCAAAGGTCGGTATGTAATGTTCAGCTCTTGATCGCCACGCCGAAATGCCTGGCTCTTACTGCCAGTTCGAGACGGCTGTGATAGCCGGTCTTCTGCAGCAGATTGGTCACATGCATCTTCACCGTTTTCTCGGAGATCCCCAGTTTCTCCGAGATCTCCCTGTTGGAGGATCCGCCGACGAGTTCCCGCAGGATATCGACCTCACGCTCCGTGAAATCCGTGCTGGCTGCTTCCCCGAGCATGACAAGGGGCGGTGAGGACGGATAAACGGATTCGCCTTCCATCGTGCGGTCCATGATCTCCAGGATCGGCTGCTCCTGCACTTCCTTATACCAGAAGCTTTCCACGCCGATGTCTTTGGCCTGGTTGATATAGGACAGTTCCGGCATGGACGTTACGATGATGATCCTGGTGGAAGGACTGATCTGCTTGATCTGTCTGGCCGCTTCCAGACCGCTCATGCCGCCCGGGATCAGTACGTCCATCAGCACAAGATCCGCGCCCTGCTT
>JAGCXZ010000182.1 GCA_017961065.1 Lachnospiraceae bacterium | reverse complement strand
ACTCGCCTTCCTTGTCTTTCCGTCTGTAAAGGATACCCAGAACGTTTTCGGAATAGTTGGTCATCATGCCGAAAAAGGCAATGATCCACATCCAGAATACCGCACCCGGACCTCCTGTTGCGATGGCGCCGGCCACACCTACGATATTACCCGTTCCCACTGTGGCTGCCAGCGCGGTGCAGAGTGACTGGAACTGCGAGATCTGCTTGTCGGACGTGTGCGAGATCACGTGCTTGTCCTTAAAGATCGCGCCCAGTGTGTTATGCCACCAGTGATGCCAATGGCTGACCTGGAAAAACTTCGTCAGTACCGTCATGAAAACGCCGGTAAAGCCGAGCAGGATCAGCGCCGGCCATCCCCAGACAGCTCCGTTGATCGCTCCGTTGATGTTTTCGATTACCTGAATCATCTCTCTCTCCTTTAAACCGTTTTATAGTGTCATTTATTTCATGCAGACCAGTTCATATTCCTTAGTCCCTACGCCGATCTTTTCGGCATGCTCGAGTGTTTCTTTCCAGGAAACATTCGGATTACTGTTCTGCCATACATTCCCGTGATCATGAAAATGCGCATTCGCCATATTGTCACCAAGCTGGCTGTTTCTGATCGGTTCCGCCTTCTGGCACAGATCCACGCAGGCCTGATCCAGCGCGACCGGATCAAAGGATGCAAGCATCCCGATATCCGGGAGGATCGGCGCATCATTTTCCCCGTGACAGTCGCAGTTGGGGGAAACATCGGTGATCAGGCTGATATGAAAATTCGGTCTGCCGCTTATAACTGCCGCAGTGTACTCGGCCATCTTTCTTCCGAGCATCTGCGGTGCATCCCAGTTATCATTTTCAATGGCGTCAAACCCGCAGGCTCCGATACAGCGGCCGCAGCCTTTGCACAGTTCGGGATCGATATATGCCTTGCCGTTTGTATAAACGATCGCGTCCGAGCCGCACTCTTTGGCGCATCTCCTGCAGCCTCTGCAAAGATTCGTTATGACATGCGGATGGCCGCTGTTATGCTGCTGCATCTTGCCCGCACGGCTCCCGCATCCCATGCCGAGATTCTTGATCGCGCCGCCGAAACCGGCCTGCTCATGGCCCTTGAAATGGTTCAGGCTGATCACGATATCCGCATCCATCACCGCACGGCCGATATAGGCTTCCTTGCAGTATTCCCCGTTGGGAACCGGAACGGCGATGTCATCGGTTCCGCGAAGGCCGTCCGCAATGATGATCTGACAGCCCGTTGTAACCGTATTGAATCCGTTGATGTTCGCGCAGTCCAGATGTTCGAGCGCGTGTTTCCGGCTGCCCGGATACAACGTATTGCAGTCCGTAAGGAACGGCAGTCCGCCTTTTTCCTTAACAAGATCCGCGACCGCCTTGGCATAGTTCGGACGCAGGTAGGCCAGATTCCCGAGCTCTCCGAAATGCATCTTGATCGCGACGAATTTACCGTCCATGTCGATATCAAAAAACCCTGCCATACGGATCAGCTTCTGCAGTTTTTCCGGCAGGCTCACGCCAAGCACGGTACGAAAATCGGTAAAATATACTTTTGCTTTTTCCATCTCCAACCTCGGGGCTCACAGCCGTCTTTGTCTTCTGGTTTCAGGTATCCGAATAAACGGAATGATCGAGCGCTTTTTCCTGTTTGGCCACGATCACGCTCACCGCAACATCACCCGTGCAGTTGCTCATGCAACGGAACATCCCGACCAAGGAATCGATCCCCATCACAAGTCCGATCGCTTCCGTCGGAACCCCGAGCTGCGTCAGGAGAACGCTCAGGCAGATCAGACCCGAACCGGGAATACCCGGCGCGCCGACCGACAGAATGACGATCGACAGGATCATGGCCGTAAGGGAAGCGCCGGTCAGATTGACGCCGTATGTTTTGGCCAGCGCCAACGAAAATACCGCCATATAGACACAGCCGCCGTCCATGTTCACCGTCGCGCCAAGCGGAACGGACAGGCTGTAGATCTTTCTGGGAATCCCGAGTCTCTCACACGCTTCCATGTTCAGCGGAATAGACGCGTTGCTGGACGCAGTGGAAAACACCTGGATCATCGTCGATGGATATTTTTTCAAAAACGGGATCGGATTCACCCTTCCGACGACAAGCATCAGGATGCAATACACGATCATCATACACAGCAGGCCGGACAGGAACGTCGCAAAAATACCGAGGAGCGATAGGATGGTCTGGATCCCGGTGTTGAGCATCAGGGAACAGATGGATGAAAAAATAGCCAGCGGCATGAACCGGATCACGATCGTCATGATCTTTAAGAACAGATCGTTGAACGCTTCAAACAGTTCCCTGACCATATCGGAATACCGGCCGATCAGTCCTGTGGCGATCCCACAGATCACGGCAAGGAAGATCAGCTGGAGCATGTCGGATTCCAAAAAAGGCTGCAGAAAGTCGGACGGCACGATCCCTACCAGCATGTCTTTGATCGATACATTCATGGTCTGCGAAGTGATCTCTTTTGCCGCTGCGGCAACAGCCTCCGACGGCAGCGAACTGCCGGGCTTAAACAAAAAGAACAATCCGATTCCTACAAACACGGCGACAAAGGTCGTGAACAGGTATAGCGACAGGATACGCCCGCCTACGCGACCGAGTTCCGAAATATCCGTAAACCGCACGATACAGGAAACGATGGAAAAAAATACAACCGGCGCCACCACCATTTTGAGCGCATTCAGATACATCGTCCTGACGGGGATAAGCACATAATTGTCCAGCGTGGTGTTAAACGAGGAATAACCGAGCAGGGAAAGGATCAATCCGATCACGATCGCAAGGAACATCGTCAGCAGTGTCCTGTACAGAAAAGCCCTCTTTGATCTCCTGGCCGTGATCCGGATCCTGTTGCAATCGATGACATGCCGGTATCTGATGCTGTCTGCCATTGACTTGAGCAGAATGCCCCGTATCATATCCTGTGCGGCATCTCCCACTTCGTCCGCTTCGAACAGGCCGT
>JAGCXZ010000181.1 GCA_017961065.1 Lachnospiraceae bacterium | reverse complement strand
CTGAACAACGGATTCGGCGGACACAGGATCGAAGGGATCGGCGACAAGCACGTGCCCTGGATCCACAACGTTAAGAACACAGATCTGGTCGTTGCCATCGATGACGAGGATTCCCAGAAGCTGCTGCGCTTCTTCAACGAGCCGCTCGGCAGGGAATACCTGATCAGCGAATGCGGCGTGAGCAGTGATTTTACCGACAATCTGTCTCTCTTCGGTATTTCCGGCATCGCAAACATGCTCTGCGCGATCAAGATGGCCAGGTATTACGAGCTGACCGAGCACGATGTGGTGGCAACCGGTCTGACAGACTCGGCCGAAATGTATCAATCCAGGATCAAAGAACTGCAGGAAGAAAACGGTGAGTATGATCCGGTCATGGCAGCCGTTGACTATACGGCACATATCGCATCGATCCGGACCGACAGTATGAAAGAACTGACCTACGAGGACAGAAAGCGCATCCACAACCTGAAGTATTACACCTGGGTGGAACAGCAGGGCAGGAGCGCCGAAGAACTCAACGCACTCTGGTATGACGAAGAAGGCACCTGGGGAAGCGTACGCAAACAGGCCGGCGCGATCGACGAACTGATCAACGAATTCAACGAACAGACCGGATTATTGAAGGAACTGTGATTTTCACACTGAGGAGATTATATTATGAAAAGAAAGACACTGCTGATCGCCGTCATCCTGAGTATGGTGCTGGGCCTGCTACCGGCCGTTTCCGCTTATGCGGATAGTTGATCGGGGTCAAAGACATATGACGTCACATTCACCTACAGAGAAGCCGAATTTACGCTTCGCAAAGCAAAGCCCGGCACGGACAGTGCCTGCGTATCCTTCACCAGACTTGCGCAGTTGATCGAGGAAGCCATCGGGGAGTCCTATACCACCGACGACATTGGATCAGTCGGCGATCAGGACGGATACTTCGAAACGGTCGGTAACAAGATCCGGCTGACCCGGGCATTTCACGGCACGATCATTTTAGTGGTCAGAGAGACACATGTCGATACAGCCCACTTGATCGAAGTCAGCTGCCGGGAACACGAAAGCGGCAGTCATGGTCACGCAGAGGATGAGGCCTCCAAGCCGGTCGTCGTAAATCCGGATACCGTGGAAGGATACCTGATGCAGAACGGCAACCCTCTTTCGGGCGTCGTTATGGGAAAAATGAAACAGGGCCCTACAGCGCAGGCCCTGTTCAACGCATACCGTCCGGTGGGCTGGAAAGATGCTTTCACCTTCAATATCACCATAAACGGGGAAACCGATTATTCCTTAAAGAGCGGCATTCTCACCGTCTATATCCCGGCAGAGCTTCGCAAAGCCGGAAGATCATTTGCCCTCATGGGCATCGACAAAAACGGGAATGTGAAACTCTTTACGGATACGGATAAAGACCCGTTATCGATCACGGTCGATCTGAATCTCGAAGGCTATGCCTTTGATCTGATCTATTTCGATTAACCCACCGTTTACTTTGTGATCCTAAAGCTGAGCGTTCTGGTTCCGGCATAATTCCCTTTTCCGCGGATCATCACGGTTCCGGTTCCGGTATTCACATTCGCGCCGTAACCGATGATCTCGTATGCGTCATTCGGCTCAACGGCGACCTTCTTGATATGGATCTGGTCCTTGCCCGGAAGGATGCGGTAACCGGTAAACTTCTGCGCATCGACGCTGATCTGAAGCGACGTGATGTTTGCGCTTGCAAACCGGAAAGTTCCCGTCAGTTTTGATCCGGCATAATTTCCCTTACCGTTTACAACAACTTTAACCGTTGTGCGCGCAGGAATGATATCCTTGTCATTCACTGCATCGCCGGCTGCTCTGAACACATCGGTATAGGTCTTCCCGACTGCCTGCTTTACCACCGTATCTTCCGCATAGGTGTATTCGAATGTCTTGTCATAATCCTTTCCCGCAGAAAGGTTCTTGCCGTTTGTATCCGTGATCTTAAGATTCTGCTTGTATTTTCCGGCCTTATTGGCATAAACCTGATCCGTAAAGCTTGTCGTACACCGGCTCAGGTCGCCTTTGATAATGGAAAATGTCTTTTTGACCTCGCCCGTCAGGCCGCCTTTGCCCTTAACGGTAACGGTCCCGGTCCCCGGTGCATTGTTGTTTGTATAAGTGATCGTCACATCCGAGGGCAGGCCGATCTTTACGCTGACTTCAGGCTTCACGCCGCCTACCGTGTAAGGATAAGTGCCGGAAGCGATCTCCACATCCGATGCCGTAAGCGCTGCTTTATTGATCTTAAACGAAAACTTCCTGGAGCCGGTATAAGAACCTGTTCCGGTGATCGTTACCGTCGCATTTCCGGCTTTCACATTATTGGAGTATGTTGCCTTATAATCGCTCGTATAGAGCGTTGCACCGTCATAAGTTACTGTCGGGAACGGTGTGAGCGCGGATCCGGTATAGGTCTGCTCAGCCAGCGTACAGGTCAGCAGTGCCGGCGTCATCTTGATCGGCTTGATCTTGTAAGTGACTGTTCTGGTTCCCATAAATTTGACTGTCTCATCCCCGACCACGACCGGGTTTCCCGTTCCGCGCAGGATGAGCTGTGCCGTGCCTGCCGTCTTGTTATTCTTATATTCATAGGTGAACGCACCGCAGTCAGGATCGATCTGCTTCTTTTTATAGGATACGGTAAAGGCAGCCTTCACTTCCACTCCCGGCTTCACCAGCTGCTGGTCCTTGATCTTGGCAACCGTGACGTTCTTCGCATTCAGGTTCACACTGTTAGCCAGATCAATCACGCAGACCGCACCTGCTATCACGATTCCGCCGCCTGCGTCGATATAGTTATTCTCACCGTAGATCGCGACGTTGTACATGCCGGGTTCTTTTACTTTCTCCATGGAACTGTAATCACCTTCACGCTTGAAGCCGACGCTGTAGTCCTTTCCAAGGATCAGCTTCCGTCCCTCGTATGTAAAGCCGATGTCTGCCGTCTGCTCTGCGCCCGTATAGGTAAGCGTAACCGGTGTATAGCTGTAAACGCTTTCTCCGAACACGCCATTCAGTTCTTTTTGCAGGATCGTGTAGCTTCCGGTCGCCGTGCCTGTATAAGGCGCCTTGCCCGTTACAGTAAAGGATGCATCCCTGCCGCTTACCGCTTTGGAATCCGTATTGTCTTTATAGCTTACCGTGTAGCCCTTTCCCGGCAGAAGACGTTTGTTGTAATAGAATACCTTAAGATCCGGGATCGTGATGGCGGATCCGGTATAATACACTTCCTCTTCATACGAGCCGTTCGGGATCCACAGCCCGTCAGGGATATGATCCCTTTCATCCAGGTCTTCCTCTGAAACATCACCCCAGTCGAATCTGTTGACCAAAGTGACCGATTTCGTTGCGCTGGCCGTGAAATGATCCTTGAACGACTGTGCAGTGATCGTGACAGAATCGCCATCTTCTGTGTCTTTCAAAATGTCTTTTCCGACCGTAAAACCGTTTGGATACTCCTTCCGGGCTGCGGAATCAATCTTACACAAGGTGTAGCTGTCTCTGGTATCGGATTCGACGCTGATCCAGTCACCCTTCTTGACACTGATCGTGCCGCTCACAATCCTGCCGTTCAGTTTAAAGACCGGTGTAGCGACGGTACCTGCATTTCTGGTATAAACGTTGATCTCGGCACTTGCCAGTCCGCCCGTTACCGTTACGGTTGCGTGACCGGGTACAGTGCTGTAATTTTTCAATGTCAGTTTGACCCTGCCATCTGTCTCTGCGCCCAGAGATGCTTCAACGATGGGATCTCCCGTTACACTTACTTTGTAAACCGTATCGGTATGCGTTGCAGGTTCGATCGAAAGCAGGATCTCATCCTTTGTGGTTCCGGTGATCTCTCCGACATACTTGATAATGCTGGTCTGATCGGCGGCAACGGTTATTCCCGAAACCTGTTTGGGCGCGGGAGTGTTGAAACTCAGTTTGGCGTAGACAGCCGCATATGATTTTTTCCAGGTTTCCTTCCACCTCGTGACCTGCAGTGCCTTTGAAAAAAACTGATTTTCCGATCCGTTATAGTAAATCTGTTTGATCGAGGAAGGCATCTTACCAAAAAATGCCTCATTTGCGCCGCATGTCTGGTCATACGTATTATCTGTACATTTCAACGTCGAGGGAAGATAGATGTACTCTAAATAGCGATCGTTTTCCCAAAGTTCGTTGACCGTCACAACACCCTCAGGAATGATCAGTGTCTTGAATTGCGGATTATCTATATCATCAAAGGCCAGACCTTCTATCACAGCCGTATAAGTCTTTTTATCATATGGATCTACCCACTTCCCGCCGAACTTGGGAAGTGTAATGGAATTGAGATATGTATCACTAAAAGCCCCAAAACCAATGTGCGCAAGCGTCGTATTGGCCGGATCCATGAAATTTACTGTGGTCAGATGACGCAGATGAGTGAACGCCCCATCGCCGATATCCGTGACCGAGGCAGGGATATTGACGGTCTCAACGGCACATTCATAGATCTGCGTTTCCGTCGTATAGCTGTCACCGTTTTTTGCAAAATAATCCGGTATCTTTTTGATCCCGTCTTCGAAATTGATCGTCTTAAGCTTCTTACACCGCCAGAAGGTGTTGCCCCCGGCCGTTTCAAGAGATTTGGGGATCGTAATGCTTTCAAGACCGGTACATTCTTCAAAAAGGCCAAGCGAAAAGGACTTGAGGTTCTGAGACAGTCTGACATAGCTGACGTTTTCCAGCTCTTCAAATGCCCTGGGCGTTTCGATCTGTGTGATCGAATCATCCAGGATCAGATCGGTGAATGATTTATAGTCACCGCCTGTGCCATATGCGGATGCATCACTGACTGTGTAGCCTTTCAGGACGGCCCCCGGAGAATCCGACCAGATATAAAGTGCGGTGTACTTGATTCCGTCTGCTTTATAGGTGTATACAACGGATTTGACGCCGCTGCCCAGTGTCCCCTCCCGGATGCCGCTTTTCTGTTCAAGAGTTCCGACATTCGCATTCGGACGCAGATACCGCTTCAGCGTATCCACCTCAGCTCCTCCAAGCAGTTCCTCTTCCGTCTCCTTCTCTTCAGCCTCTTCTGCGGCTTCTTCCTGCAGAAGCTCGTCATCATTTTCCGCACCTGACAGGTCTTCTTCCGCCGCTTCTGCCGGAATTTCTTCTGACAACGCTTCTACTGCCGGCGTTTCTTCTGCCGGTTTGGCACCATCCGCTTCGGGGATCTGTTCTTCGTCCGGTTTGGCCGGTATTTCCCCCTCTGCCGCTGCGGGATCAGACTCCGCATATCCGCTGTTTTCCTCATCCGCAGCAACTGCGGATGCCGCAATGTCTTCGTTTGCAAATGCTTCTGCCGGAACAGCTGTTGCAAATAATGCTGCTGCCAGGATCAGGCCGAGTACCCTGCCGCTTCTGAATCTTTTCATGATGTATCTCCTTTGCCGATCGTTTGATCTTCGCTTTTTATGCATTACGAAAGGTAGGATACCATGGTTTTCATGCTCCCACTACGGTCAAAGGTCTGTATTGTAAAAAAAAGTGTGGATCAGCGGATGCGCTTCCCGACTACGACCAGACGGCCGTTTGAAAACAAACTCATTGTGTCACCGATCATAATATGATATCATGTACACAGTGTGTGCTTTGTCAATCTTGCTATTTAGGGAGGAAAAAAATGAAATCAAGAGATATTCAAACAGGAGGTATTTACTTTGTAAACTTTGAACCTACAGAGCCGGGAGAGTTCGACAGGAAACACCTCGCTGTAGTGATCAAAAAGAATCATGACAGGATAACATTTGTGGTTTTGCCGATGACAAGTAAAGATAAAGGTGTTGGTGTTAACAAAATTCCTCTCGGAAAACTTGATTGTTTGCCGCCGAATCTTCAAATCAATGAATCATTCGCGGTAATCGATCAAATACGAACACTCAGCTCCAATAGGTTCTTCCAAATAAAAGACGGCCAAAATGTTGTTAATGCTGTTATGCCAAAAGAGAAAATGCACATTCTTTATAAAGCAATCATTAAGGATTTGCTTCATGACGTACCTGATAAGGAATTACGCGAAATCCTCTTGTAGATAATGACACAATATGTTAATATGACCATAGATAATCCCCGTTGAAAATGGTGGGGCAATAAAGTCCTGTTGATAATAGTGGGGATATCATGATAAAAGAAGTGCCGATAGCGACACTTCTTTTATTT
>JAGCXZ010000180.1 GCA_017961065.1 Lachnospiraceae bacterium | reverse complement strand
GTCGTTGTTCTGTACATCCTCTTCCGCCACAACGTCCGTGATCGTCATTTTCCCGTCACGGCTCCTGATCACCTCGTCCTGCGTCATGTTGGAGATCTTGTTCTTCATGGCATTGTATACCAGCATGTCGATCCTGTTTTCCGCGTTGGTGATCGAGCAGCTTAAGGTCTGCGCGAACAGAAGCGGATCCGTCACCTCCCAGAGGACGTAACTGTCGATGATCATAGACTTCTTGTCGGATGTGATGACATCCGAAGGAGGGATATCGTAGAGCATGATCTGGCGCGGGATCGTATCCACGGACTCAATGAAGGGGACCTTAAAATAAAGGCCCGCTGTGGACACCGTACGTTCGACACGTCCGAACCGGCGTACCAGCTTGTACTCGTTCTCCCTGCACTCCAGCAGGCACGAATCCAGTAAGACCATCACGAGCACGGCCAGAACGAACCATACCCAGAGCTTGCTTTTTTTCTTTTTTGAAACGGGATTCCCGTTAGAATCAAATCTTTCTGCTTCAGCCATAATAACTCCTCTTTTATTCTGCTTCCCCGGATTCAGTCGTTGCAGCGCTGCTCTCCGTTGCCTGGAACGGTGCGAGCGGCAGGATCTGCGAGATGCCGTTGCCGTCCGCGCCCTCAATGACTACCTTCAGATCGGGCATAACCTCTTCCATCGTCTCATAGAACATGCGCTGCTTGGTGATCGTCGGATATTTGACGTATTCATCATACATCGCGTCAAAACGTGCCACCTGACCGACCGCCTCGTTGATCCTGGCTTCTTTGTCGGCTTCTGCCTCCTGCCGGATCCTGTCCGCCTCAGCCTGCGCGCTGGGGATCTGCTCGTTGCGGTACTTATTGGCGTTGTTCAGAGCCGTTTCCTTGCCCTGCTTGGCCGTTTCAACCGACTTGAAAGCCTGGATGACCTCATCCGTCGGCGGTTCCGCATCCTGGATCGTGATGTTTACGAGCTGAACGCCGATATCCAGATCATTGAGCTTGTCCAGGATCATGTCCTTGATGTTGCTCTGGATCTCGTTCTTGCCGGTGGTCAGCACCGCATCCACGCCGTAGGAACCGATCGTGGTACGGATGCAGTTCTGCGCGAGATTTGCCAGCACCAGCTTCGGATCGCTGGAAGCATACAGCGCCTTGACCGGATCCGTGACACGGTATTCCACATAAAAATCAATCTGAATGAAGTTATAGTCCGACGTGATCATCATGGAATCATCCGGCCCCATCGTGGAGTCGTAATTCTGCTCGTAGTCGTCGGAATAGCCGATCGCAAATCCCTGGATCGTGGTATTCACCTTATCCACGCTCTGGATCACGGGGATCTTGAAATGGAAGCCCGGTTCCGTGACGGCCTTGGCCACACCGAACGTGCAAACGACCGCCTGCTCTTCCTCCTGGATCGTATAGAACGAATTGCCGATCAGGATCACCGCAAGCAGCACAACTGCCACGGCGCCTATGATCTTAACAACTTTTCCGGCGCCGGATCCGCCTTCCTTTTTGTTTTTAAACGGTCCGCGGAAGATATTTCCCGCACCGTTAAAATCACCTTCTGCCATAATATACCTCTCTTGCCTTATTTTGGCCCGGCCTTTGCGGCCGGGCCAACTGAAACGGTCATAAATCCGTTTTTTCCTTGCTTTGCCGCAGGCACTTATGCCTGCTGCTGCTTGAACAGCTCTCCCAGTCCTTCCAGCGCCGTTTTGAAGATCCCTTCGGAAACGGCATCTCTCCAGACCGCCGGTTTACGCTTCCCTTCCAGAACATACTTGCTGATGATGCCTCTGAACAGGTCGATCTCCGTGATCTTGGCCGATCTTAACAGATCGCGTTCCTGTTCATGTGAACGGATGCGGTAATGCGTGTATACATACGGATAGTTCTTTGTGACGAACTGTGTCTTCTCGGCTTCCTTGACAAACGAAAGCAACGTCGAATCAAAGACCGGGATCTTCATGAGCGTCTGCTTTGCTTCTCCCTCGCCTTCATAGAAGCTCTCAACGTCCTTGCCGTCTGCCTCGTGAAGCCACGGCAGGTAGCGGATCAGCCGTTCCACATCAGCTCCGTACTGTTTCAGGATACGTTCTCTGGTGTTTTCTTCATGTCCGTACATGCTTTATCCTCCGCGTATAAAAAAACCGGAATCTGTGTTATACTTACTTATTATAATGCAGATTAGCCACATTGTCACCCATATTAGACAGTAATCACCCGAAGGAAAGCAAGATCATGTTGGAAAAGATCAGGCAGAGCCGTCATAAAGAACGTTTCATCGCATATCCGGTGTTCCTTATCGTATCGGTTCTGTTCCTGCTGGCTTTTTCCCTGTGGGAAAGCCCGCTTTACAAGCACTGGTACGGCTGCGATGCGTCATTCTTCTCCATGGTCGGCCGCGGGATCTTAAACGGCTGGGTCCCTTACCGGGACACCTTTGATCTGAAAGGGCCTTACTTTTTCTTTCTGCAGGCACTCGGCCAGCTGATCCACACGGACCGTCTGGGCATCTGGATCCTCGAGATCCCGTTCCTCTTTGCTTCCCTGATCCTGATGTATGAGCTCGCACGGCTTTTTGTCGGAAAACTGAAGACCGTTGCGATCATGATCATCGTGCTTTTCATGCATGTCGCAACGCTTTGGGGCGGC
>JAGCXZ010000179.1 GCA_017961065.1 Lachnospiraceae bacterium | reverse complement strand
GGGGATCAGAGCGGAAAGGGCATTATAGAGATCCTTGAATATCCATACTTCAGCAGTTATGCCTGTAAAATGAAGAGGGGCGATACAAGTGCACAACGCCTCAGGATCGCAATCGATGATTTTGGATCCGGCATCAACAATATGGACATGGTGGAAGCATACGATCCTGTGATCATAAAATTGGACCGTGGACTGATAGTTGGCATCGATCATGATCCCGAAAAACAGAGAACTGTTTCTGCACTGATAAAGTACTTTCATGCCAGGGAAATGAAGATAGTGGCAGAGGGCGTTGAAACAAAAGAAGAATTTGAATACCTTGTGGGAATGGGAATAGACCTGTTCCAGGGATATTATCTGCAGAGACCTGAATAGAGCTTCGTTTTGATCACGAGATTGAAATGAAGCTCTTATTATTTGACAAGATAACACCTTGATCTTATATGATAATCGGGTTTTAGCTATGTTATCATATGGTTGTGGGATTTACAGGCCACCGGGGAAACCGGCAGTAGGGATGGAAAAGGAGGTTATTTATGAGCAGAAATGTAATGGTTACCGGTACGGGCAGGGCTTCGGGTCTTGGGTATAACTTAGTAGTCAGATATCTTGAGCTTGGGGATAATGTGGTTGCCACAGTGCGCAAGCAATCTGATGCACTTGAGTCTTTGAAAGAAAAGTATCCGGAAAGGCTTACGATACTTACGATGGATATTGGCAGCACGGCTTCGGTTGAAGCTGCAGCCGATGAACTTAAGCAGAAAATGGATCATCTTGATCTGCTGATCAACAATGCGGTTACGGTTTCTCCGGACTGTGACAAGGGATTCTTTGAAGCGGATCTGGATTATATAGCAAAAACAGTGGATGTAACTGCAGTCGGGCCTATGCGCGTGATCAAGGCATTTTACAGCCTGCTGAAAAAGAGTGAGATGACAGGTCTGATCATGAATATTTCCTCGGAAGCAGGAAGCATTTCGAAATGTTACAGGACCAACCTGATTGATTACGGTATGGCAAAAGCTGCTCTGAATATGGCGACTATGAATCTGGTAAACACTTTCAAGGGAGACAGGTCGATCAATATATTCTGTATACATCCCGGCTGGATAAGGACCGACGGAAGAGCAGACAATCCGGCTCCGCTATCTTCCTATGAAGCGGCTTGTATACTGGAAGAACTGTTTGAGAAAAGACGTAATGATTTTGAAGGACACAGATTTATTACGAACGAAGGAAAAGATTATCCGTTCTAAAAAAAATAAACCGGAAACAATGTATTTAGATTCCTATGATCATGGGGAAAACAGGAGGGTGTATGAAAAAAGTAGCAGTGGTATGGTCAAGTCCGAACAAGGACGGCCTTACGGCATCGGCAAAGAACAGTTTTATTGAGGGACTCACAGAATCAGGCGTGAGTATAGAGGAAATACATCTGAACAGCAGAAAGCTGGAACATTGCAGGGCATGCGGAAATGGCTGGGGTACCTGTAACAAAAACGGATCATGTTTGATCGGAGACGATTTTGCGGATATATACAAAACGCTTTCAGAGGCTGACGGTATCGTCTGGATCAGTGCTGTATACTGGTCGGATATGACCGAATGCTTCAAAGCGTTCTTTGACAGGCTCAGAAGATGTGATGCTACTCATAATCATTTTCTGGCCGAGAAACGCTGCATGCTGATCGCCTGTGCGGGCGGTACGGGAAGAGGCACGATCGAATGCCTGCAGCAACTGGAACGAGGACTTACACATATGGGAATGCGCGCATACGATCGCATTCCGGTTGTAAGATTTAACAGGGATTATATGCTTCCGGCATTAAAAGAAGCCGGAAAGACATATGCAAATGCACTTGAAAACGGATTTGATATGTATTATTGACCCAAAAAACAGGGGAATGACCGGAAAGGTGGGAATTATGGTAAAGGGAATCGGACATGCGGCATTTAATGTAAAGGATATGGATAAGACTATTGCTTTCTATGAGGCTTCATTAGGATTTAAGAAGGCATTTGATATTCAAAGACCGGAGACCGGGGAACCATGGATAGTTTATATATATGCCGGTGGCGGACAGTTCATAGAATTATTCTATGGTGCAACCAGAGAAAACCCGTATAAAGATGAGAATATCGGATTCTTCCACATATGTGTTGCGGTTGATGATATACAGGATGTCTGGAAGAGGATTGTTGAGACCGGAGCTCCGCAGGACGACCCGCCCAAACAGGGAGCAGATCATAACTGGCAGTGTTGGACACATGATCCGGATGGAATAAAAATTGAGTTGATGCAGCTGAGTGAAGACAGTCCGCAGATGAAGTTTATCAAGAATATGGGAGAATGAATATGCTGAAAATAGATCTGACGGGAAAACTTGCGGTCATTACCGGCGCTTCGGGACAGCTTGGACGAGTTATGGCTCGCACACTTGCTGATTGCGGAGCTGACATAGCGGTTCATTATAATTCAAATAAAACAAAAGCGGAAGAACTTGTAAAACTGATCTCGGATATGGGCAGAAGAACAGCGGCGTTTCAGGCGGATGTTACCGACAGAAACGCGATCAAAGCAATGCATGATGCAATAGCCGATCAGCTTGGAAATCCGGATATAGTTGTTTGCAATGCGGTGATCCAGTATGACTGG
>JAGCXZ010000178.1 GCA_017961065.1 Lachnospiraceae bacterium | reverse complement strand
AGCCCCCGGCACCGGAACCTCCTGCACCGGAACCTCCTGCACCCGAACCTGATATTCCTGTCATAAAGGCAGAGATGAAGATCAAAGCTTCCCCGACAACGGCAAGTTTCGGTACGGTAGCCCCGGGTGAATCCGCAACGCTGACGATCAATGTCAGCGAGAGCGGTAACGAAGGCGCGCAGCTGCAGTGGTATGAGGTGGACAACGATGATTTCTTTACCGTATCCGCTCCCTCGCAGACACTGTTGATGCCGGGCGATACCGTTTCGTTCGTACTCACGCTGAAAACAGATAAAGACCCGGGCAGTTACTCCGGATCCATTTCGTTCGTGGGTTCGGATGCGGCCGGTAACCAGAGCACATCCAGTGCCACGGTAACGGCAACGATCGAAGACCGTAAACCGCATGTGGATTCCGTTACGGTATCCCCTTCGTCCGTCACCTTAAAGAATGGCGGAAGCGCACAGTTTTCGGCGACCGTTAAAGGTGCCTACCTGCCTTCAACGGCAGTCACCTGGATCGTCAGGGGCTGCGGCAGCGCTGATACCAGCATCAATGAGAACGGTGTACTCTATATCGGCGCCGATGAGGAGGCCGGCAGTGTCGGCGTTGTGGCGACTTCCGTAGTTGACCAGGGCGTATCCGGAATGGCTACGGTCACGATCCAGCACGAAAGCAAGACACATTACGTTTCCGTGATCGCCGGAAAGGGCGGCACGGTAAGCGGCGGCGGCACGGTCGAAGACGGCGTGCATGTTACCGTATACGCATCCCCCGGTGCCGGCTACAGTTTCCAGGGCTGGTATGACGAAAGCGGCGCGTTCGTATCCAACAAGAAGAACTTCACCATTATCCATGTTACACAGGACATCACCCTGACGGCGAAGTTTACCAGAGGAACGGTTAAGATCTCTACTTACGCTTCCCCCGAGGAAGGCGGTACGACCTCCGGTTACGGCACATACAATGTCGGCGGTTCCGCAACGGTGAAGGCTTCTGCCAACACCGGATACACGTTCAAGTGCTGGAAGCTGGGCGACAAGGTTGTGAGCAAGGATAAGAACTTCAAGATCACGAACCTGTCGGAAGACATGAAACTGACGGCGTACTTTTCACGTGACCGTTACAATGTGCAGGTTGATGTATCTCCTTCGGGCGCAGGCGCCGTGGACGGAAGCGGAACCTATAATCCCGGAAGCGATGCTACGCTGACCGCTTATCCGGCAACCGGCTTCAACTTCAACTGATGGTACTGAAACAAACAGCTGCTCTCGTCCTCCACAACATACACGATCACGAACATCCAGAGCGACTGCTGCATCGTGGCTCTGTTTGAGAAAAAGGGAGCACAGGCCTTCCTGATGACCAGCTCGGCAGGATCCGGCGGTAAGATCACCCCGGCTGTCAGTGCACCGGTTCCGGCAGGCAGCAATGTTTCCTATACGATCACTCCCGATGCGGGCTACTACATCTCCGATGTTAAGGTTGACGGTGCATCGATCGGCGCGGTAGCGATCTACGCATTCACCAATGTGCAGTCCGATCACAAGATCGAGGCGTACTTTACCAGGAAGGATGACGACAAAGGTTCCAAGTCCGCTGATGAGAACGGTGCCGGCAAGCCCATGGATGAGGCTAAGCAGGATGCCGACAGCATGAGCAGGGATGAATTGGATGAGACCAAAGAGGAGATCGTTGAGACCAAGCAGAACACCGATATGGACCAGTTGACGGGTGTGCTGCAGAAATACGACATGACTCCCGAGGAAGCGTTCCTGCATATCAACGACGATATCGGTACGGAAATGTTCCTGGAAGCTTATAAGGACGGCTACATCTCCTTCGTTGTCAACGATGACTATACGGAGACCGGCAGCAACAGCCTGCTTAATGATGAATTCATCTACGCGCAGAAACCTGTCGTTGCCAATATCACGGAAGTTTATGACCACATCGTTTCCGATACCGAAGCGATCGGAACCCTGGAAGGTAAGCTGCTCGAAATGCATCTGGATATCACGAACATGACCGGTATCACGAGCGGTGATGACCTTACGGCTCTTGTGGAACTGGCAAAGGCCGAGAAACTGGCGATTGACAATACGTTTGATATCACGATCCTGAAGACATACGACGGTGTTACGACACACGTGACGGAGATCGGCACGCAGGCCGAATTCGTTATGGCGATTCCGGAGTCCCTGAAGAAATCCGCAAAGGGAAGGATCAAGATCCTGCATGTACATGACGGCAACGCGGAGATCCTTGAGAACATCTCCTCGGATCCGAACGAAGTACGGTTCAGGACCGACAAACTCTCCGCCTTTGCAATGGCGTATGAGACGGATGACACCTTCGCGATCGGCAAGATCACCGGCGAGTCGGATAAGATCTACGTGGACAAGCTCAATGACGAGCTGCCCGGCGCAAAGAGCCCGGGATCCGGCAAAGCGGTTGTGATCGTCCTGATCTGCGTGATCGTTGTATGCCTGGCTCTGGTTGGTGTGATCCTGGCAACCAACGGTGCAAAGGGCAGAAGAAAAGGCGCAACGCCTCCCAAGGAGTAAATAGTCCTTGCTTTTTCAAAACAAACATGCTAGAATGACTACCGTAGCGTAGTAATGGAAGTGGACCGGCAAGGTCCACTTTCTTTATGAGTTTTTTATGTATCATCTGTAAGCGGTGAGTTGAAGTATGTCTAAACGCGAAGAGTACGAAGCAAAAACGGAAGAACTGCTCCTGCCGGTCCTTGAGGCGCTGCACTTTGAACTCTGGGACGTCGAGTATGTCAAAGAGGGCAGCGAGTATTACTTAAGAGCCTATATCGACAAGGAAGGCGGCATCACGATCGATGACTGCGTAACGGTGAGCAGGCAGCTTTCGGATCTTTTGGATGAGGCGGATTTCATTCCGGATGCGTACATCCTCGAAGTCAGTTCACCGGGACTTGGCAGGAAACTGGTTAAGGACCGTGATTTTGACCGGAGTATCGGAAAGAGCGTGGATCTGAAGACGTACAAACCGGTTGACGGGGTCAAGGAGTTTACGGGGATATTAAGATCCTATGACCGGGAACGGATCGTAGTGGAAACAAACGGACAGGACACGCCGTTTCAAAGATCGGATGTGGCTGTCGTCAAACTTTCGGTAATACTGTAACAGCCAAAACAATACAGGATTGATCGAAAACAAAAGGAGACTGGAAGAAATGAACAAGGAATTGATGGAGGCGCTTACAATTCTGGAAAAGGAAAAGGACATCAGCAAGGAGACGCTTTTTGAAGCGATCGAGACATCGCTGGTGACAGCCTGCAAGAACCACTTCGGCAAGGCGGACAACGTCAAGGTGGAGATCGACCGTGAAACCTGTGATTTTCGTGTATATGCGGAAAAAGAGGTTGTCAAGGAGGTTGAGGATCCCGTGCTGCAGATCAGTGTGGCAGACGCCCGTCTGATCAAGGAGAAGGCCAAGGCCGGCGACGTTGTGCAGGTGGATATCAAGTCCAAGGAATTCGGCCGGATCGCAACGCAGAACGCGAAGAACGTGATCCTGCAGAAGATCCGCGAGGAAGAGCGTGCTGCCATCTACAACCAGTACTTTGATAAAGAAAAGAATGTTGTGACGGGTGTCGTACAGCGCTTTGCAGGACGCAACTTAAGCATCGACCTGGGTAAGGCGGATGCGCTGCTGACGGAGAACGAGCAGGTGAAGTCCGAGCACTTAAAGCCCAACGACCGCGTCAAGGTATATGTGCTTGAAGTCAAAGAGACGCCCAGGGGCCCCAGGATCCTTGTCAGCCGGACGCATCCGGAACTGGTAAGACGTCTTTTTGAAGAGGAAGTGACCGAGGTTCGCGACGGCACGGTTGAGATCAAAGCGATCGCAAGAGAGCCGGGTTCGAGAACCAAGATCGCCGTATGGTCCAACGATCCCGATGTGGATCCCGTCGGTGCATGCGTCGGCATGAACGGCAGCAGGGTCAATGCGATCGTGGATGAGTTAAACGGCGAGAAGATCGACATCATCAACTGGGATGAGAACCCCGGTTTCCTGATCGAGAACTCGCTCTCACCCGCCAAGGTGGTATTCGTTATCGCGGATGGCGACGAGAAGACGGCCAAGGTTGTTGTGCCCGATTCCCAGCTGTCGCTTGCGATCGGTAAAGAAGGACAGAATGCGAGACTGGCTGCCCGCCTGACCGGGTTCAAGATCGATATCAAGTCCGAGACCCAGGCCAAGGATTCGCCGGGATTCCGTCTTGAGGATTACTATGATGAGGAAGGCGAGTACGAAGAGGGCGAATACGAAGAAGGCGAATATGAGGACGGCTACGATGACGCTTATGATGAAGTGAGCGACGAAGACATTGTAGAAGAGTCCGATCCGGAATAAGGAGTGACATGGCAGCGGTTAAGATGCGCCAATGCGTGGGCTGCGGCGATTTTCATGACGGAAAGGAAATGCTTCGGGTCGTAAAGAACGCAGAAGGCGTATCCTATGATGCGACCGGGCGTGCGGGCGGCAGAGGCGCCTATCTTTGCAGAAATGCGGACTGTGTGGAGACCGCTTTCAGGAAGAAAGGATTTGAGCGGTCGTTTCGCATGCAGTTTGAGCCCGCGCTTATGCAGGAACTCAAGGAAGCACTGATGGCTGCCGTTACAGAGTGAGGAGAAAGAGTACTTGAATAATGATCGTGCTTTGCAGATGCTGTCCTTGGCACAGCGCGCCGGGAAAGTAGCGAGCGGCGAGTTCATGACGGAATCGTCCATCAAGGAAGGCAAGTCGTTTCTGGTCATTGTGGCCGGCGATGCATCTGACAATACGAAAAAGAAATTTACGGATATGTGTACGTTCCATAAAGTTCCGATCCTGATCTATGCGGATAAGGATGCCCTGGGACGTGCGATCGGGAAGGAATTCCGCGCGTCACTCAGCGTGAACGACGCGGGCCTTGCGGGAGAAATACGAAAGAAAGCGACGGAGGTAGTGTAAGGAATGGCCAAAATGAGAGTACACGAGTTAGCAAAAGAACTGGATCAGCAAAGCAAGGACGTGATCGCGGCACTTGCGGCTGCAGGCGTGGAAGGGAAAACGGCATCTTCTTCACTGGACGATGATCAGATCGCCCTCGTCCGTGCGCAGTTATCGGGAACACCCGCAAAAGCGGCAAAGAGTACCGCCAAAGCCGAGAAGGCCGAGAAACCTGCCAAGGCGGAAAAAGAGCCCAAGGCAGAAAAGGGGGCAGCAAAGGAGAGCGTAAAAGCGGCTCCGGCAGAAGCAGCGCCCGAGAAGGCGGAAGCTGCACCTGCAAAACCGGCAGGACCGGCACCGGTCAAGAAGAAAAAGAGCAACATCATTTTTGTCAGCAATCCGCATAACAGTCAGGACAGACGTAGCGCAGGCGGCATGAGAGGCACAGCGCCGGCTCCCGGACCCAGAGGCCCCAGACCAGGAGAGGCTGCACCCAGACCGCAGGGCAGGATCGTTCCGAAGGTAAAACCTTTGGCGCCCGGCGAGAGCAGACTCCTGCAGGAGAGAGAACAGGCGGCCGCAAGCCGCAGAGCAGCGGAGGCAAGTCATGCAGCAACGGAAACAGGCAAAAATGTTGAAAACGATACGCAAAAAGAGCAGGCAGCTCAGGCACCTGTACAAAGGGACGCTGGTACTGGGCGTCCTGATCGCGGTGCTGCTGACGGGGCTGTCAGAACGCAAGAACATAGAAGAGAGGAGCGCCCGGTAAGAAGAGAAGGCGGGATCACCGTTCAGACGCAGGGCGACAGAAGAAGAGGCGGCCAGGGACGTCCCGGCACAGGCGAGAGAAGAGGACCGATCATCACGCAGAGCCAGCGCGGACCGGGAATGTCCAACAGGGGCGCGTTCGGCAATGCCGCACCGCAGGACGGCAAGCGCGGTGACCAGGGCAGACGCCACGACAATGACAAGCGCAATAAGGAAAAGACATATCAGACCGAGGACGGTTTCCGCGGCGGCAAGGGCGCAAAGGGCAAGCAGGTCAAGCAGCTTGAGCGTCCGTCCGAGAGAAAGGCTGAGGTAAAGGAAGAAGAGAAGATCAAAGTGATCACGCTTCCCGAGACCTTAACGATCAAGGAACTCGCCGAGAAGATGAAGATCCAGCCCGCAGTGATCATCAAAAAGCTGTTCATGCAGGGCAAGGTCGTAACCGTCAACCAGGAAGTCACATACGAGCAGGCCGAAGAGATCGCGGTGGAATTCGATATCCTCTGCGAGAAGGAAGTGGTTGTCGATGTGATCGAGGAACTGCTGAAAGAGGAAGAAGAGGACGAGGCATTAATGACCAAGAGGCCTCCCGTTATCTGCGTGATGGGTCACGTCGATCACGGTAAGACTTCCCTGCTGGATGCGATCCGCAAGACCCACGTGATCGATAAGGAAGCCGGCGGTATCACGCAGGCGATCGGTGCGTATGTGGTCAATACAAAGGGACAGAAGATCACGTTCCTGGATACACCTGGTCACGAGGCATTCACGGCTATGCGTATGCGTGGCGCGAATTCCACGGATATCGCGATCCTGGTTGTAGCAGCGGATGACGGCGTAATGCCCCAGACCGTTGAGGCGATCAATCACGCCAAGGCAGCAGGCATCGAGATCGTTGTCGCTGTCAATAAGATCGATAAACCCGGCGCCAACATTGAGCGCGTGAAGCAGGAACTTTCCGAATATGAACTGGTACCCGAGGACTGGGGCGGTTCCACGGTGTTCGCACCGGTATCCGCCAAGACCGGAGAGGGTATCGACAACCTGCTGGATATGATCTTGCTTACGAGTGAGATCCTTGAGCTGAAGGCAAATGCCAAGAGAAGAGCAAGAGGTATCGTCATCGAGGCAGAGCTTGATAAGGGAAGAGGTCCAGTTGCAACCGTTTTGGTACAGAAAGGTACCCTGCATGTGGGTGATTTTATCGCTGCAGGCGCATGCCACGGTAAGGTGCGTGCGATGATCAACGATGTGGGCAAGCGTGTCAAAGAGGCAGGTCCGTCCACACCGATCGAGATCCTGGGCTTAAATGACGTGCCCAACGCGGGTGAGATCTTTGTATCACCTGAGAATGATAAGGAAGCAAGAAGCTTTGCCGAGACCTTCATTTCGCAGAACAAGGTTAAGCTGCTTGATGATACCAGAAACAAGATGTCCTTAGACGACCTGTTCTCGCAGATCCAGGCCGGCAACTTAAAGGAACTGAACGTGATCATCAAAGCGGACGTACAGGGTTCCGTGGAAGCGGTCACGGAGAGCCTGCTGACGCTT
>JAGCXZ010000177.1 GCA_017961065.1 Lachnospiraceae bacterium | reverse complement strand
TGTCCGGAATGATCAGATCACCCGTAAATCCGCTGCAATTTTGGAATGTACTGCTTTCAATCTTTTCAACACTGTTTCCGATCGTAAGCGTACCTTAAAAACCGCTGCAGTTATTAAATGCATCATCACGTATTTCCTTAACGCTGTCGGGGATGATCAGATCACCCCTGAAACCGTTGCAATTCATAAATGCATGACCGGAAATCAGCTCGACATTTTTTCCGATCGTAAGCGTACCGTCAAACCCGCTGCAGTTATAAAATGCTTCTCCCCGAATTTCCGTTACACTGTCCGGAATGATCAGGTCACCCCTGAAACTGCTGCAGTTATAAAATGCTCTTTCCCAAATTGTTTCAACATTCTTTCCGATCGTAAGCTTACCTTTGAAACCGCTGCAGTTTAAAAATGCATTATCACTTATTTCAGTTACATTGTTCGGTATGATCAGATCCCCCGTAAACCCGCTGCAGGATGCAAATGCACGATTTCCGATCATTGTCACCTTGCGGCGTTTGATCGTATTCGGAAGGATGAGACGGCCTTCCGCATTGCCTACATAACCATCGATTGAAATCGTCTTATCTTCAAGAATATGATATTTCAACTCATATGAAGCATCAGGATACGGCCGGTAAGTAAGATTTTCTCCATCCCCGAGCAACTCGGGATCAAATGCATCATCTTCCTGCATTTCAGGCATCTCTTCGGGATCGGTTTCATCTGTTTGTGCTTCCTCAGGAAGTTCCGCATCATCAGCGTTTGCTTCAGTAAACTCTTCGAAACAATCCTCTTCCGGTAGCTGTACATCCTCCGTCTTATCAACAGCCTCTGCTACATCTTCTGCTTCCGCCCCGGTCAGGACAGCATCTTCTTCCACAGAATATTCATCCTGCGGCAGTTCTTCCGCAAATACAGGGAATACCGCGAAATCGGACAAAAGAGCCAGACACAGTATGACAGACAAAACCTTCGTAAACTTTCTCATAGAATGATCTCCTTAAGCAAAAAAGAACACCCGGAACAACGGCACACGGGCTCGATGTTTCGGGCGTTCCCCTATACATCCATTATTATACAGTTTGATCAGGTATAAGCGCAAGCAAAAAGCGCTTATGTCCGGATCAAAAGCACGGATACGTCATTGACGTTGGTACCCGTCGGACCGGTAAAGATCAAACCGTTCACGGCTTTTAAGGCGTTATAGGCATCATTGTCATCCAGATACGCTCTCGGATCCAGGCCCTTCTCTTTCAAGTCATTTACGGTGTCAGAATCCACATATCCTCCGGCGGCATCCGTCGGGCCGTCCGTACCGTCACTGCCAAGAGAAAACAGGGCAATGTTATTTAACCCGTCAAGGCCTAAGGATGCAGACAGTGCGAGTTCCTGGTTACGGCCGCCTTTCCCTTTACCGCGCAGATGAACGATCGTTTCCCCGCCAGCGATAAAGGCACACATTTTGCCGTCTTTGACATGACTTCTGGCGATGCTTGAGAGGAATGAGCCTGCTTCTCTTGCTTCGCCGACAAGTTCATCGGTTAAGAAGACCGGTTCATAGCCGATCCTTTTGCAGGAATCAGCGGCTGCTTTACAGAGTTCCCGTACGGATCCTGTGATCCTCGTGGTAACATTTGTAAGCTCCTTTGGTGTTTCTTTGCCAAGGAGTGATTTTGCCGCATCAGACAGGTTCAGTTTGTACCGGTCTGCGATCTCAAGGGCCTGCGCACAGGTTGAACTGTCCGGATAGGCCGGACCGCTTGCGATCATATCAAGCGGATCTCCTACGATATCGCTCAAAACAATGCTGAACACTTTGGCGGGTGCTGCTGCTACAGCAAATCTTCCGCCTTTGATGCCGCTTAAGCGTTTCCGGATCGTATTCATCTCAACGATATCCGCGCCGCAGGCCAGAAGCTGTCTGGTGACATCCTGCAGCTCTTCTCCCGGGATCAGCGGACTCTCAAACAGAGCGCTTCCGCCGCCCGAAAGCAGGAACAATACAGAGTCTTCTTCACCAAGCGGCTCCACAATGGACAATGCCCTTTTTGCCGCTTCAAAACTGTTCTCATCGGGAACCGGATGTCCGGCTTCCATGCAGATCAGTCCCGTGATCTTTCCTTTTACGTGTTCATATTTTGTGATCACGATGCCGCCGTCATAATGCGACAGGGCCTGTGATGCGGCATATGCCATCTGCCAGGCTGCTTTTCCGGCAGCAACAAGGATCACTTTACCATTACCCGGATGAAAGTCTACGAGTGCCCGTTTTACGGCCTCATCCGGCATCACTTCGAAAAGAGACTCCTTAACGATCCTGTCTGCATCTTTACGTAATTGTTCATTCATAGCAGACTCCTGTACAGATCTTTAAAAGATAAAGCTTAAGATCAGGATCTCAATGATCGCTGCAATACCCATGACAAGCGAAGCAACCGTCCAGGTCTTGTAACCTCTTTCCGGAGACATTGCGCCGAAGTTCGTAACAACCCAGTAATATGAATCGTTCGCATGGGATACGGTCATGGCACCGGCACCGATCGCCATGCATACAAGCGCGATCTGAACCGGCGTCGTAAAGCCGAGTACCGGAAGCAGCGGCGCTACAATACCGGCAGTAGTCGTAAGTGCAACCGTCGAAGAGCCCTGTGCGGATTTTAAGATCGCGGACAGCAGGAACGGGAACAGAATGCCCATTGCGGACAGTACCGTTGCATGATCGGAAATGTAATTAACCATATCCGAGGAAGCGATCACTTTACCGAGGACACCGCCTGCAGCAGTTACAAACAGGATCGGGCCTACAGTCTTTAAGGTCTCGTTGCAGATATTGTAGAATTCCTTCATCTTTCCGGCCGTACTAAGCTGTACGGAGGCAAAGATCACGCCGACAGCCAGAGCGATGATCGGTGTTCCGAGGAATTTAATGATATCGGGGAAAGCACCTTCTGCTTTTGCCATCGTAAAGATCGATGAAAGCGCCATCAGGATGATCGGAACGATGATCGGAGCAAGTGCGGAAAAGCCGTTCGGAAGCTTGCCGTATTCTGCAACCAGTTCCTCATAGCTCTTTGTTACTTCAGCAGCATCTGCTTCATCATCGGCTTTGACTTTCTTGCCGATGATCTGTGCATAGAAATAAGCACATGCAAGCGGCAGGATCGAGCAGAGCGCGCCAAGTCCCATAACAAGCAGCAGGTTATCTCCGATTCCCAGCGTATTGGCTGCTGCGATCGGGCCCGGTGTAGGCGGGATAAATACATGGGAAGCAAACAGACCGGAAGCAAGGCCTACAGACATTGCAACCGAAGAAGCGCCTGTTCTGCTGACCAGAGCCTTACGGATGGGATTTAAGATAACAAATCCGGAGTCACAGAAAACGGGAATGGAAACAACCCAGCCCATCAGTTCCATTGCCAGAACGGGATGCTTTTTCCCGACAAGATGAATGACCATATCGGCAAGTTTTAATGCCGCACCCGTCTGTTCCAGAATGCTGCCGATCAGTGCGCCGAGGATGATCACGATACCGATGGATGTAAAGGTTCCGGAGAACCCCTGTCCGATAACGGTAGCGATCCCGGCCTGTGTGGAACCGTCTTCCAGTTTCACATCCACGATCGGGATCCCGGCGATCAGGCCGAGCACAAGCGAAATGCACATGATGGAGATGAACGGATGGATCTTGAACTTTGAGATCATAAAGATCATCAGAACGATCGCAAGGATAAATGCGATAATCAATGGAAATCCTGTCATAAATAACCCTCCTTTGCTTTATGCCTTTTTGATCATTTTATACATCAGCGGGATCAGAAGTCCGCCGATGCAGTTACCAACAGTGTTGAGAAGCAGAAATACAAGCATCTCAATACTGAAGATACCCGCCATGGAAAAATAGAACATATTGGCGACGCAGTGTTCGAATCCGCAGAGGATGAACACGCTGACGCCGAACAAAAGAGCCAGATATTTACCTGTTTCATGGGGATTGTTCTTATATCCGTCAACCGCGATA
>JAGCXZ010000176.1 GCA_017961065.1 Lachnospiraceae bacterium | reverse complement strand
TTTACATCCCCGTGACTATTGTTAAATGTGACCGTACCATTTTCATAATTTTTCATAACAGACCCATAGTTTTGGTCGACACGGCCATGGTTTTCGAAAACGGTACCAGTGCGATTATTGATTTCCACTGTCCCGTCCGCGCTGTTTTCATCTATGTCGATATAATTTATTCCAACGGTACCGTTGTTATTGTGGAGCCATCCGTTGTTGACACCAATCTCTCCGTTGTTGACATTCATCACTTCATTTTCACCAATATCCCGCGGAGGATCGGTTTCCTGCTGATCCGGCAGAAATGCATATACAGAAGCCGGAAGAGCTGCTGCAATCATAGCAGCCATTATCAGCGCCGACAGGATGGCAACGGTTCTTCTGAAAGTCGTTTTCATGTTTTATCGTCCTCCTTTTCATTGCGGATGGATTATTATCATTTTCTTTTCAGACGTTCTGATATCAACGAATCATTTAATATTGCATAATTGATATAGTCTTTCTATAATAGGAGCATATCATGTCCCTTAGGGGTCAAGTCAATACTTTTTTTGAAAAGAGGATCAGAATGAGTCATCATAACAAAACTTCACACGAACAATGGGACAGAATAAATGATGCCGGGCCGAATACCCTGTATAAGATCGGAGAAATGAAAAAGATCTGTGATGTGACCAGAAAAGCGCTCCTGGTTTATGAAGAAGCAGGCATATTATCGCCTGTCATTAAGAATGAAAAAAGCGGATACCGCTATTACACTATAGAGGATATCAGGAAAATCAATTCCTTAAAGATACTGCAGAGTCTGGGGTTATCGCTCATAGAAATCAACGAGTACTTAAACGATCCTTCAAAAACGGATATCTATATCAAAAGATTCGAAACGCTCCGCGATCAGCTTAATGATCGGATAAGCGAATTAAAGCAGCGTAAACGCAGCACAAAGAAAACCCCTGACTTTAACATAGAATTTACGGTGCTGCCAAAACAGGTATTCTATGCCGGCAAAGCTTCAAGCAGCAGTTTTTCCGAAATTGCCGATGCATTCAGACGGACCTTCATGCAGGCCGTCAAAACAAATGAAAGTCATGTGAATAATACCGACAGGCCTTCCATTATGTCATTGCTTCTTGAACAGAGCCGCGCGGGATATACCTTTTTGAATCTGGTGGCTATGAATGACGATTATGACGGACCGAACCGATATGTTTTGGAAGAGACTGCTGCTGTGGGTTTATCATTTCGCGGCCCATATGAAAAAATGCTGACGGCTTTGAAAAGATTAGAGAACTATGTGAAAGAGAACCATTTAACCGTAACGGGACCGCTGCGTCTGATCTGGCTGGAAGGACCCACCGCACTCGGCAATCAACCGGAACGATTTCTGACCAAAATACTATATCCAATTAAAAAAGTTTAACGTGTGTTTACCCACAGGTTATCAATCAAAATGACAGACGGTATATTTCCCTGTTAACAAAACTGCAATTATGGCCGAGATATATTATGTAGTATGGGTTGTATTCGTATATGGCCCGACTCCTGTTGTGTTCGTATAATGAAACACTGTATTTTGCTGATTTTTTCACTATCAAGCTCAAGCGCCCGGAGGCAGAAAAAGAATGAAAAACATGAAAAGAAAAACATCCATTCTCCTTGCAGCCCTGATCCTGTTTTCTACCCTGCCGGATCTGTATCTGTCTTCACCCGTGCAGGTACAGGCGGCGGATCCCATTGCGACGATCACCAAGGGCAACGAAAAACCCATTTATTACAATAATTACAAAACGCTCACCAATGATGTGGAAGGCAAGTATAAAGGCCAGACCATCACGATCGACATGATGAAAGACTGGAACGAGGCCAATAACAGTGCGATCGATCACCGGCTCTTTATTCCCGCCAAGTCAAAAGTCACACTCAACATGCACGGACTGGTATACAACCGGAATAATGCCTGGAAAGGGAAGGATAAATATAACGGCGAACTGATCCTGGTTGATAAAGGGGCAACCCTGATCGTCAACGGCGGAACCGATGAGGAGAGAAATTCTCACCAGTATCCCAATGTTGCCGTGTATACCAATAACAGCCCTTCCGGGGATAAGGCAACCGGCAGAGAAACTTTTAACGGCGGCCTCTTAACCGGCGGCTGCAGCTGCGACGGTGCCGGCGGGATCCATGCAAGAAAAGATACCACCGTCATTCTGAATGATACCACCATTGCCGGCTGCGGACAGACCAGATACGGAAAAGGCGGCGGCATCTGGATGTGGGATGATGATTCCAGGCTTGTTCTGAACAACTCCCGCGTCACCGGCTGCTACGCAAGCTCCTACGGCGGCGGGATCTGCATCTACGATGATGACGGGATCACCATTGAACTGAACAATTCCATCGTTGACAATAACTATGCCGGAAACAGGGGCGGCGGCATCTATACGGACGGTGAAAAATGCCATGTCATGGGCAGAAACGGTTCCGAAATACGCAACAATTACTGCTCCGATTACGGCGGCGGTCTGTGCATCAATGATCAGGACACAAGTGTCTCCGGTCTCTACATTCACCACAATAAGGCAGATTACGGCGGCGGTGCCTATACAAATGATATCAATATCACGCTTTCCAATCTGATCGTAAAGGAAAACCGTTCCAATAAAGACGGCGGCGGCATCTATATCAATTCCAAGAAAGATACCATTTCAAGCTGTGAGATCGCAGGAAACCACGCCGACGGGAATGCCGGCGGTGTCGGTGTGAAAAAGAAGATAGATACCGGGTTTGTGGTCGGCGGCAAAACACTTATACGTGCAAATTCCGCCAAGGGAATGGGCAACAACTTTCATATCAGCGGAGATGACAGTACGCGGGTCAATTTCAACCTGATCAAAGGGTCCGAGGTCCATGTAAGTTATTCCGGTATCAGCGGCAACTATGCCATGGTCACAGAGGGTAAGAAAAATGATACGGTCAAGTCCCCGAACTGCATCCAGTACCTGTATCCTGCAAACGGCGGGTTTCATTTTGCTTACCACTCTGCGCCTAACATGAGGAAGATCTTCTATGTAAGGGACGGAAAAGACAGCAGTGCGACGGGAACACCGTACCAAAGACCCGCTGAGCCGACCAATGTGATCGCAACCCATGCAAATAATGCTTCCGCCGTACAAGGCGGCGCCGCACAGGCCGGAATTGTCGGGAAAGTGGGCCCCGGCGGCGATGCGGGAAGCGAATATGATCTGATCCGTGCCTTTTCCCATCATCAGTCCACTGCAGGCGATCAGGATGATGACGATAACATATTCTATTATTCGGATGCGTTTTTTGATGCGGATCCCAAGACATACAATGACCATCTTGCCACGGCTTCTCTTTCCATGGCATTTTCCGGCATGTACTTACGTGCCCTGGAAGAAGAGGATGTCAACGGTAACCGCTATTACAACAAGCATGCCGGCATCCGGCAGTTTCTTGCCGATATCGGCTGCCCGGATGAAAACATCACGATCAATGAAAGCATGGAAAAAGTTCCGGGCATCGATACGATCGGCGTTACGATCGCAAGCAAGGAACTGGTAAAATCAAACGGCGAAAAGACCGGCTATATCCTGCTCCCTGTCGTGGTCAGAGGCGGCGGATACGAAAGAGAATGGGGCAGCAATGCAACCCTTGGCAAAGCAGCGGGAAGCGACCGTGGAAAAGAAGCACTGGGATTCTCCCAGGCAGCCGATCAGGTGTATGCGGAAATCGAAAAATACATCGTGAAATATCAGCTGCAGGATGCGATCGACGAAGGGCGGGTCAAATTCTGGGTAACCGGCTATTCCCGGGCGGGCGCGACCGCAAACATCACATCCAAACGGCTTGTGGAGAACTATGCCTGCAGTGATGAGCCCGGCAAAAACAATCAGGTCTTTTCCTACACCTGTGAGGCACCGATGGGCGGAACGGATGATGCCGAAACGCTTGCTGAGAAGACAAAGTACTACTGCATCCATAACCTGGTGAATGCAGTCGATATCGTACCGCTTGTAGCTCCCAAGCAGATGGGCTTTAAACGCTACGGTGTCGATCATTATATCCCGGGAACAGCAGCATGCGACCCTGATGATATTTTTGTTAATCCGGAACCCGTTGCCAGGGGCGGTGCTAATGCTCCGGCTTATGCCACAAGATACATCGACAATGGAGAGGCTTACATTAAAGAACAAAGAGATAACGGGAATGGGACCATTCGTGTCAGTGCTGAAGATAAGAACAAGATGCTGAAGCAGCTCAAAGCCATTGACTCCGACCTGGTCCTGGATGATTATTTTCATCCGATGACAATGAGCTTTGTTCCGTCCATATCGATCACCGAAACCGGAGAATATAATAACAACGATGTTGAAGAGTTTGTAAGGGATTTTATCCGCTATGCGATGGAGGGATATTTCCCTAACAAGAATGAGCACTGGTCACAGGCCGTAAAGCACAGGGATTATTTTGCTGACAATATCCAGCCTGCCTTAAGAGACACGCTGGCGCTTGTTTTTTCCCTCTCGGATGATGAGAGCAACAGCTTTATCGACAGAGCATCCACCTTTATGGATAAGATGGGCACGCTGTCAGGCACTGTCAGCAAACTGGATATTTACACGGAGATCATCGGCGGCCAGCTTCCACCTGCTTACGGCGGTCCGCATGAATATATCTCCGGATGGAGTCATACATCCGAAACTCGCAGGAAAAGCATCATTGACTTTTTCTGGCAAAAGATCAGTGAGACCGGAGCGTTTGATGCCCTGGACGAATCCGATGTATCCACGCTGCATGAGAACTGGCCAAAGCTTGCCAATTTTGCATTCTCTCTGGCAGAGGGAGATAATGCATACCGCCCGGACGGCACGACTGCTTCGGATTCCACAAGATACGGCCATGGATGGGCGGCCTCCGATTCATCAAATAAAAATATGATGCTGCTTGGCACCTTTGCGACCTACAGCAGCTATATCCTTATGAACCATTATCCCGAGGTCAACCTGGCCTGGGCAAGGGCTTACGACAGTTATTATGATTCGGAGGAGACGGAATACAGGGTTACACATATCGGGTATCAGGTGAGTGCGCCGTCCGCATTTGCCAAAGATACAAAGGGTGAACGTATTGCCCTTACAAAAGGGGCCGATGCCGGCAACAGTCTCTACGGGGATCAGAAGATCCTTCTGGACATCCCTTCCATTGTCGGTGAGGCGATCTATTATGACCTGATTGATGATACGGAAAGCAAAACACTTGCCAGAAATCTCTGCTACAGAGGCGGTGTTGACCTGGCACCGGGTACCGATCCGGACACGGGTGAGGCTTTGGAAAAAGACTACACCCTTACCTGCTATGCGATCTCTTACGGAACAAGAAGTGAGCGGGCCGTCTACAAGCTTCATTTTAACGCAAAACACAACGTCATAGTCACGGACGGTACGACCGAAGAAGAATACCGTTACTATGCGGGGAATATCGTCACGCTTACGCCGCAGATTCCGGAAAACACGTTCTTTAAATACTGGTCGATCGAGCTTCTGGATGCAAATGGCTCTAAGGTCTGCGACTGCACGGACATTCTTCTTGGCGATGACCAGAATACGCAGAATGTCTCCTTCACTATGCCGGAGGAGGGCGCAGAAGTCGGGTATGAGCGGGTTCCTGTCGGATACTCTCTGATCGCCACATGGCATGTCCAGGAAAAGATTACCAAAATAGAGGTGATCGCCGATAACGATGCTCCGGACGAAAACTATTCGATCGTTCCGGTAGCCGGGGAAGATCTTGCGGGGCTTGCAAGGTTTGTCTTCACGGCCGGTGAAGGCGAAGGCTCAGAAGCCACATCTCAGCAAGGCACCCTGATCTCCTGGTCCCATTACCCGAAAGATGAAAGCGAGGAAGATGCAATACTTGTTACGGACGAAACAGATGAAGAAGGCAACTATGTCGCTCCAAAGGCTGATTATGACACGGTCTATATCGCTACGATCCATATACCAGAGAATACGGATAAAAATGTTGCTTTTGCGCCGACAGGTCGCCTGAACGCAAGCGTTCGCAATGGCGAAGACAGGGTCAAAACGATCACTGCCGCAAGAGACGACTCCGACGGAAGTGTCACG
>JAGCXZ010000175.1 GCA_017961065.1 Lachnospiraceae bacterium | reverse complement strand
TTCAGTTCTTTCAGGAATTCCGCCGTACGAGGATAAGTCTTTTCCTCGCCGCAGGCAATTCAACCCACGGCGAGGGGTATTATCGTTCAGGAAATGATTCCATTTACGATATACAGATATTTCCTTGCAATAATGTCGCGGAGAGGAGCTTACCCTCCACTACAAGAATCCTATTCTGTCTTCTTCCCTTCGATGCTATAAAGAATAAGACCGCCGTCGACGAAAACCATATCGCTGGTGTCGGTCTTGAGAGCAAAGGTCTTTTCCCCCAGAGGAAAAAGCTTTTCTTCAGGCTCTGCTTTATTCTTCAGGCTGAAAACCGCGAACAGGTCGTTGCCCTTCAATCGTATATCGATCTTGTAGTCTTCCCATTCGTAACTGCCGCAGAAACTGCCCCAGTCACTCCTGTCGGGGTTTTGGACTGCCATCTCCTCGACAGTCTTTAGTGGCTCGGGCTCCTTGCCCCTGACGATCGCTTCCATGCCTTCTCTGAATCCCCTATATGCTCTGGCATCCATGAATTCGCGGCAGTTTAGAATAACGAGCACTTTGCCCGCATCGACAAAGCGTTCAAACCAGGTACGAAGACCCGGCATGCCGCCGCTGTGACGAACGATGAGTCCAAGTCCAGGTTCCTCTTTGATGCTCCAGCCGAAACCGTAGCCGTCGTCCTCATCATCAGCGCCAGCAATCTCGCCGTTATTAAGCAGCATCGGGGCGTACATGAGCCGCTGTTCCTCAATGGTAAGAATCCTTTCCTCCCGCAGCGCTCTGTCCCAAGCGAGTATGTCGAAGACGGTTGTGTACGCATAATCGCAGCCGTTCAGACCATCAGAGCCGACCACGTACCCTCTGTTTTCTTCCGAGATGTCCGAAGGAACATATCTTCCGTTCTCCAGGACCATGTTGCGGGTAAAGCGGTCGGAGGGCCTCCCGTCCCGGCGGGTATGCAGAATTGCGGTATCCTTCATGCCGGCGGGCTTGAAGAGATTCTTTTTGAGAAAGTCCTCGAATCCGATTCCAGAGACCTTTTCCACCACATTGGCGATCAGGCAGTATCCGACATCCGTGTACTCAAACTTTTCACCGGGAGCGCAGGCTGCTTCCTCACCGCTTTCGCAGATGAAGCGCAGGATCTCGCTGCACGCCGGAATCCTGTTTTCCTTTTCCAGGATCGGGGCGACCCAATCTGCGGTTTCAAAATCATCGGGCATACCGCTCGTATGGGTCAAAAGATGACGGATCGTCACGCCTTGATACGGATATTCAGGAAAGAACTTCGTATACTCGTCGTCAAGGCGGAGCTTGCCTGCTCTGACAAGGAGCATGACCGCTGCTGCCGTAAACTGCTTGGTGATCGAGGCCATCTCAAAGATGCTGTCCTCCTGCATGGGGAGTTTGTCTTCCGCATCACGAAAACCGAACGCGCCCTTGCTGATGATTTGCCCGTTCTCTGCGTAGAGCCAGGTGCCGTTGAACACGCCCTTTTCGTGCTCCTTGCGGGCAAGGCTTTCCATAGCTGTCTTTTTATCCATAATCAAATCCTCCTCACAATATCAGGACGGCGTCGATATTGCAGTCCTCATAGCATGCCACAAATCACTACCGATTTCAACCTATATTGGCTAAATCATAAAGTGGTTTGCCCTATATTTTGGAGCAAACCTCGAATAACCCTACATCCGTTTAAAGCTTAAACTTTATTTCATTATACTACACATTAATAATACCCGCAGTTTCTTTTTTCCGGAGCCTCTATTCCAGATTCGTACCGTGCCTTGAATTCCATGTTGATGTCACGAATCTCTTTCTTGCCGTCGATATAGTCCTGATACATTTCCGCAAGTCCAGCCATGCAACCATCACATGCACCACTGATGTTGCCGATTGATTCTGCAACTATCTTCTCTCGTTCCTCACGGGTCGTATCCTTTATCATAATTGATTCCATAACATTTTACCCCATATTCAAAGGATTAGTAGCAGTTGTCGAATTACGAGTGACGGGACTTGCACCCGCAACCAACCGTATAATTAACAGCCGCTCTACTAGTTGAGCTACACCCGTATAGACCGGACGACGGGACTCGAACCCGTATACACGAACATAATTAGGGGCCCGTACTCTAAAAAGAGACCTATCTCTACCATTTGAGCTACGTCCGGATGATATATGATTTCTTACTTTTCGGTATTAAAAACCAGCACCGTTTCCTCTTCGTTTAAATGATACACCTTCGGGCAATAAGCCTCTGCTACCGAGTTCCACAGTCTCTTTCCGGCCTGGTTTTTCTCGTTATACTTGATCTCCCACTTGCCCGGATGATCCGCCAGAATCATATCTGCGGCTTCTCTGGCAAAATGCCTTTGCCGGTATGCCGGGAATATCGTAAACTCGGCCATGGTATAGTCCGGATCTTGTCCGATATACGAATACGGGCAAAGGAATGCAAACCCGATCAGCTTATTATCGTGATTTATGAAATATGTTGTTCTTTTCGGATCAGTAAAATACTCATCGAAATGTCCGTAATGATAATTACCGTTCTCATCCATGGGATCATCATAGAAATTGGTCATCTCATACAGATACTTCTGATTGATGTTCCACAACAGATCCCTGTCTTTGGGCTGAACCCTCTGTAAACTGATCATTTCCCGAAAGCCCCCTCACATTCTACATTCCCAAAATATAAAACCCATTATATTGTTTGGCATCTTTAAGCCAGTCTATCAGGATTTCATAGCCATCCGGTTTGTATTCCTGTGCGCGGTCCACAATCCCATCGATCAGTTCCGGCTTGTAGTAGGTGATTCCGTAATAATCAAATAAGCCTTCTGACATATTGCTATAGATGCCTTTACCAAATATATTCTTATATTCGGCATAAAGTGGTGAATCCCCATATACATATAGTGAATCATTTCGCCAGAGTTCATCATGGTCAAGGATTTTTTCTGCCGGAGTACTTTCAGGGAGATTACAAAACTGAAGCTCTATAAAACAGGTCCCGCCATATTCTTTTCTTTCATCCTGTGATGCGAATTTTAGAAACATATCAATCTCCTAACGGACTAAATGTTCTTGGAGCAGTTTACCCATGTCACATAAATGTGGCCGAATGCAAAGATAACAGCGAATAACACAAGCAGCCAATGTCTCAGAAGCACGCCGCTCATGAGAAAAATACAGGCAGGTATTATAGCCAGGTTTAGTGCCAATCCTGCCCTCTTTCGCCGCAGGTAAAACGCATATACTATCCAATATGCCGCCAAAAGAGCCCCGTTACCAATCATATAGATTAAAAATGCTTCAACACTACCGAAACCAAATTTCCAAACTAAAAGCGGCAGCCACATCAGAACAATACATCCGTACCTACCGATCTGTTCGAGCACGTTCATCAACTTGTCTGTGCACAGGTTTTTTTCATCTTTGTTCTTAACCGCATAAACAATATTTGGTATCAGCATCAGGATAACGATAACTGCTCCAAATATATTAATCCATCCGAATTCCATCTTATTTTTCCCCTTTCCCTTTAAGTAAAAAATCCGGTAAAACAACACTACCGGCCCGTAAGGACGGCAT
>JAGCXZ010000017.1 GCA_017961065.1 Lachnospiraceae bacterium | reverse complement strand
CGTATGAACATCGGTCAGGTCCTGGAGATCCACTTAAGCCTTGCTGCCATGGCACTCGGCTTTAACGTATCCACACCGGTCTTTGACGGAGCGGACGAGAACGATATCATGGACACGCTGGATCTGGCAAACGACTATGTCAATCTGGAGTGGGAAGAATTCGAAAAGAAACATAAGAAGGAGCTGCTTCCCGAAGTACTGCAGTTCCTGTCAGATAACAGGGATCACAGAGAAGTGTGGAAGGGTGTGCCGATCAGCCGCGACGGTAAAGTCAGACTGCGTGACGGACGTACCGGTGAGTATTTTGACAACCCGGTTACGATCGGACATATGCATTACCTCAAACTGCACCATCTGGTAGATGATAAGATCCACGCGCGTTCAACAGGTCCGTACTCCCTGGTAACGCAGCAGCCGCTGGGCGGTAAAGCACAGTTCGGCGGACAGCGTTTCGGTGAGATGGAAGTGTGGGCGCTGGAGGCATATGGTGCGTCCTATACGCTGCAGGAGATCCTGACCGTGAAGTCCGATGATGTCATCGGCCGTGTCAAGACCTACGAAGCGATCATCAAGGGCGACAACATCCCCGAATCCGGCATTCCGGAGTCCTTCAAGGTGCTGCTCAAAGAGCTGCAGTCTCTGGGACTGGATGTCAGAGTCTTACGGGACGACAACACGGAAGTCGAGATCAGAGAAACGATCGACTACGGCGAGACAGATCTTCGTGCCGTGATCGAAGGCGACAGAGGCTACCGCGACAGCGAGTCCTTCTCCAAGGCCGGCTACTCCACGCAGGAGTTTGACGAAAACGAGGAGCTCGTATCGGTGGAAGAAGACGCGGATGATTTTGAAGACGGAGATTTCGCGGAGGAAGCGGAATTCGAGGAATCCTTTGAAGAAGAATAAATCATAAGAGAAGGAGTTAGCCATGCCAGAGATGAACAAAGACGGATACCAGCCCATGACTTTTGATGCGATCAGGATTGGACTGGCATCTCCCGATAAAATCAGAGAATGGTCAAGAGGCGAAGTTTTAAAGCCCGAGACGATCAACTACAGAACACTGAAGCCGGAAAAAGACGGTCTGTTCTGTGAAAGGATCTTCGGACCCAGCAAAGACTGGGAATGTCATTGCGGCAAATATAAGAAGATCCGTTACAAAGGCGTGATCTGCGACCGCTGCGGCGTTGAGGTTACCAAAGCCAACGTCCGCCGTGAGCGTATGGGTCACATTGAACTGGCTGCACCGGTATCCCATATCTGGTACTTCAAGGGAATCCCGAGCCGTATGGGACTGATCCTGGATCTTTCCCCGAGAACACTGGAAAAGGTGCTCTATTTTGCAAACTACATCGTACTCGATCCCGGCGAGACCGACTTAAAGTATAAGCAGGTGCTTTCCGAGAGAGAGTATCAGGATTATATGGCGGAGTACAGCGGCAAGTTCCGTGTCGGCATGGGTGCCGAGGCGATCAAGGAACTGCTGATGGCGATCGATCTGGAGGCAGAGTCCGTAGAGCTGAAGGAAGCGCTTGCGGAGTCCACGGGCCAGAAGAGAGCCAAGATCATCAAGAGACTGGAGGTTGTGGAGTCGTTCCGTGAGTCCGGCAACCAGCCCGAATGGATGATCCTGGATGTCATTCCCGTCATCCCGCCCGATCTGCGCCCGATGGTACAGCTGGACGGCGGCAGATTCGCGACATCGGATCTGAACGATCTGTATCGCCGCATCATCAACAGAAACAACCGTCTGAAGAGACTGCTGGAACTGCATGCGCCGGATATCATTGTCCGCAACGAGAAGAGAATGCTACAGGAAGCCGTTGACGCGCTGATCGATAACGGCCGCAGGGGCAGACCGGTTACGGGCCCCGGCAACAGAGCCTTAAAGTCCTTATCAGACATGCTGAAGGGTAAATCCGGACGTTTCCGTCAGAACCTGCTCGGAAAACGTGTGGACTACTCCGGACGTTCCGTTATCGTCGTTGGTCCCGAACTGAAGATCTATCAGTGCGGACTGCCCAAGGAAATGGCGATCGAACTGTTCAAGCCTTTCGTAATGAAGGAGCTGGTTGCGAACGGAACCAGCCATAATATCAAAAATGCCAAGAAGATGGTAGAGCGTCTGCGCCCCGAGGTATGGGACGTGCTCGAGGATGTCATCAAGGAACATCCCGTAATGCTCAACCGTGCACCTACACTGCACAGGCTCGGTATCCAGGCATTTGAGCCGATCCTGGTAGAAGGTAAGGCGATCAAGCTGCATCCGCTTGTATGTACCGCATACAATGCCGACTTCGACGGTGACCAGATGGCCGTGCATCTTCCGCTTTCCGTGGAAGCACAGGCAGAGTGCCGTTTCCTGCTGCTTTCGCCCAACAACCTGCTGAAGCCTTCGGACGGCGGACCTGTTGCCGTTCCTTCGCAGGATATGGTTCTTGGTATCTACTATCTTACGATGGAAAAGATGAGGGATCGGTCAAAGGATCCGGATTTCGAAGGAGAGGCAGCCGTAAGTTTCCCT
>JAGCXZ010000174.1 GCA_017961065.1 Lachnospiraceae bacterium | reverse complement strand
TCACATCAAGAGGATCGATACCGTTGCCCAGGGACTTACTCATCTTGCGGCCCTGTGAGTCGCGGATCAGTCCATGGATCAGTACGGTATGGAAAGGAGTTTTTCCCATATGCTCGATCCCCGAAAATACCATCCTGATGACCCAGAAGAAGATGATGTCATATCCCGTTACAAGCACGTCCGTCGGATAGAAGTACTTCAACTCTTCCGTCTCATCCGGCCAGCCGAGCGTCGAGAACGGCCAGAGTGCCGAAGAGAACCATGTATCCAGCGTATCCTCGTCCTGCGTCAGGTGAGTATGTCCGCACTTCGGGCAGACAGTGGGTGTTTCCTTTGCAACGACGATCTCGCCGCACTTGTCGCAGTAGTAAGCAGGAATCCTGTGGCCCCACCAAAGCTGTCTGCTGATGCACCAGTCCTTGATATTTTCAAGCCAGCGTAAATAGGTCTTACCGAATGATTCCGGCACGAATTTCAGGCTGCCGATCGGATCGTCCGTTTTGCCGTTCTTTCCGTTCTCCAAAGCGCGGATGGCAGGTTTTGCGAGTTCTTCCATTGCCACAAACCACTGCTTCTTGGCCATCGGCTCGATCGTGCAGCCGCAGCGGTCATGCGTACCTACATTGTGCACATGCTCCTCGATCTTTACGAGCAGGCCGAGCGCATCCAGATCATCGACAATGGCTTTCCGCGCATCGTAGCGGTCCATGCCCGCGTACTTGCCGCCTTCCTCATTGATTGTCGCGTCATCGTTTAAGATGTTCACAACAGGCAGGTCATGGCGTTCCCCGACACCAAAGTCATTCGGGTCATGTGCGGGCGTGATCTTTACGACACCGGTTCCGAATTCCTTGTCAACATAGGCATCCTCGACCATCGGGATCTCTTTGTTCACAAGCGGCAGAACGACGTTTTTGCCCTTCAGCCATGCGTATCTTTCATCGGTCGGATTCACCGCAAGCGCCGTATCTCCGAGCATCGTTTCCGGTCTTGTCGTTGCGATGATCACATAGTTCTTCTCGTCGGGATCAGCCGGCTTCCGGCCGTTCAGCATAGCCTCGGCTTCCTTCGTACCGGCGATCGGGTAACGGATATGCCAGAAGTGACCGGTCTGTTCCTCGTATTCCACTTCCGCATCGGAAATACTCGTGCGGCAGATCGGGCACCAGTTGACGATCCGGTTTCCTTTATAGATATAGCCCTTTTCATAGAGTTTGATGAACACTTCCGTTACGGCTTTGTTACAGCCCTCGTCCATCGTAAAGCGCTCTCTCTCCCAATCACAGGAGGAACCCATTTTCCTGAGCTGGTTGACGATGGTACGTCCGTACTCTTCTCTCCACTCCCAGGTACGCTTTAAGAACCCTTCACGGCCGAGTTCTTTCTTGTCGATACCCTCTTCCTTTAAGGTATTCGTGACTCTGACTTCCGTGGAGATCGCGGCATGGTCCGTTCCCGGAACCCAGAGCGCGTTATATCCCTGCATCCGCTTGAAACGGATCAAAATATCCTGCATCGTATTGTCAAACGCATGACCCATGTGCAGCTTACCCGTGATATTCGGGGGCGGCATCACGATCGTGAACGGTTTTTTGGCAGGGTCCACTTTGGCATGAAAATAGTGGTTGTCCTCCCACTTCTTATAAAGCCGTTCCTCCAATCCATGCGGATCATAGGTCTTCGCAAGTTCTTTACTCATTTCCTTCTTCCTCTCTCATTTTCCTTAATCTTTATCCCGCACGCTTTCTGCGGGCTGACTCTCAATCTGTATTTCTTGCTTTCAGGTATTTTATGAATTCTTCCTCCGGCAGAGGTCTGGAATAATAGTATCCTTGAATCATATCACATCCGCAGCCTTTTAGGAAGTCTGCCTGCTCTTTATTTTCCACACCTTCTGCAACAACTTCCATATGCAGTTCGTGCGCCAGGGTCACGACCGACTCCACAATGGTCAGGGACCGGTCGGAAACGATGTCCGTCATCTCCGCATGATTCTGCCCCGTCAGGTCATGCTCGCCATCGTAATAGAGGAAATCCCTGTCCAGTTTGAGCACATCAACCGGGATGTCCTTGAGCATCGTCAGGTTCGAATAACTGCAGCCAAAATCATCGATCGAGCATGTGCTTCCAAAGCCGTGGATCTGCTCCACCAGCTTGTTCATCTGCTCCGCGCTCTCGTAAACGACATTCTCGGTAAACTCAAATTCCAGATAGGATACCGGCGTTGCGGGGTCGCGCATGATCGACGTGAACTCGTCCATGAACAGCGGGTTGTGGATACTGATCCGGCTTAAGTTCACGGATACCGTGACCGGCTGAATGCCGTTTTTGATCCAGCCGTTGATGATACGGATCGTCCCGCGCAGCATAAACAGGTTCATCGTAATGATCGAGCCGTTATTTTCAAAGATCGGAATGAATTCACCGGGACTGATGATGCCCTCGATCGGATCCATCCATCTGGCCAGTGCCTCGGCGCCCTTGATTTTGCCCGATTCCGGATCCACCTTCGGCTGGAGATAGATCAGAAATTCGCCTGCCTTCATGCCGTCAAGCATCCGGTTCTTCAGGTCGTCCTCGCGGCGCAGCTTATCCAGAACCGCCTCGGTAAAGAAGCCGCAGCCGAATCCGTTGATCACCTCGATCTGCATCTCGTTCCTGGCCATGATCGCGCGGTCGATCATCCGCGGAACCGACTGCTTATCCTCAGGGATCAGGTAAGCACCCGCGATCACGCCGACGCGGTTATGCTCCATACCGCCGATCGGGATCTCGTTGAGTTTCTGCTTCATCGCGTAGAGCCGCTCGTGGAGCGCTTTTTTGTCCGTCTGTGCAAGCAGAAGCAGGAAGTGCGCATCGCCGGCATGGCAGATGATCTCGTTCTTTTCAAGCATCCCGTTCAGCGTTTCATACATTGCCCGCAGCACGCCGTCTCCGAGCGTTCGCCCGATCGTATCGTTCACCATTTTGAAATGGATCAGGTCAAAATAAACCACCGTATAGTTTTCGTTATTTTTCAGGATCCTGTCCGCTTCCTCCACAAACCAGCTGCGCGTTTTACCGCCGGTCACCTGATCCGTGAACGCTAGATCCCGGTAGTAGTTTAAGAACTGGATCCTGTTTAAACTCGACATGTTGTCGCGGTAACTGAATACAGAAAACAGCATCAGAAACAGCAGGAGCGCGACGCCGAAAAACAGATCGTCGATATCGTACCAGCCCGCATCATAGCAGATAAAGTCCGCGACCGCACTTCCGACCATGAACAGATAGGAGACAAATGGGATGATGACGGTCGTGTTTTTGTAAACACGCACTTCCCGGATCAGCATCGCAAAGCATGTGACAAGCAGCAGGGCCCACAGTCCGTAGACCAGACTGATGCTGTCTGACAAAGGCATCAGACCTGTGATATAGAGGCCTGTGTTAAAGAACAGGAGTGCAACGAATCCGTAGTTCTCCGCCACCAGCAGTTTGACGCTGCCCCTGCATCTGTTCTTAAAGAGGATCATGAACGGCACGAACAGGAGCGTCAGCATGTAATACCGCAGCTGATAACGGATCGCCAGATGATCCGTAAACAGCTGGATCAGCGTCGAGTCCGTAAACGCAAATACGGATACGAGCAGGGAAAAGAATCCGATACACAAAACTTCTCTGGAATTCCCCGCGCCTTTGACCCGGAAGTACAGTCCGTACCCCAGCAGGAGCAGTCCC
>JAGCXZ010000173.1 GCA_017961065.1 Lachnospiraceae bacterium | reverse complement strand
CTACATCGAGTCCGATAACGAAGCAGTGTTTGCGGATCCCGAACTCCTGAAGCACTGGATGCCGGTGGATCTTTACATCGGCGGTCCCGAGCATGCGGTGGGACATCTGATCTATTCGAGGATCTGGAACAGATTCTTATATGACAACGGTCTTGCGCCCACGAAGGAGCCGTTCAAAAAACTCGTCCATCAGGGTATGATCCTCGGCGAGAACGGGATCAAGATGGGCAAACGCTATCCGGAATTTGTTGTCAATCCGAGTGATGTTGTCAGAGAGTACGGTGCCGATACGCTGCGTCTTTACGAGATGTTCATGGGTCCGCTGGAAGTCAGCAAGCCTTGGAGCAACGACGGCGTAAACGGCGCGTTCAAATTCATCAACCGTGTGTTCACGTTCCTGTCCAATGCGGATAATATCACGGACGAGGCGGTTCCTGAGCTGGAAAAGATCTATCACCAGAGCGTGAAGAAGATCACATCCGATTTTGAGAGGCTGGCGTTCAACACGGCGATCAGCCAGATGATGATCTTTATGAATGCCTGCTATAAAGAGGGCAGATGCCCCCGTGAATATGCGGAGGGCTTCGTGAAGATGTTCTCCTGCGTCTGCCCGCATGCGGGTGAGGAACTCTGGCAGATCCTTTCGCATACCGATACCATCGCCTATGAAGCATGGCCGGAATATGAGGAAGCCAAGACCGTGGAAGATACGGTTGAGATCGGCGTACAGGTTCTTGGCAAGACCAGAGGAACCATCAGGATCGCCAAGTCGGCGACAGAAGACGAGGCGGTTGCCGCCGCGCGTGAGATGCTCGGAGACAAGCTTACGGGCAATATCGTGAAAGTAATCTATGTGCCCGGCAGGATCCTGAATCTGATCGTGAAATGAGAAGTCATAAACGAAACCCGGGTATGGAGCGTATATGATACAGACTCTGATCTACAGTTTGCTATGTGTTGAGATGCTGGTCGCCATTTCACAGGCGATCACGTTTCAGGTGCGCGTAAAGGACACCCATGCGATCAACCGTCAGATCATCATCGGCGGGGCCTTTTCCCTGCAATGCGTGACCTACATCGGTATGATGCTCATGTCGGACGCGTTCTGGCAGTTCTGTTTCTATGTGTTCTGCTGGTTCTCCGGTGTTGTCCTGATCGCCAATCTGATCAACATGGCGGCCTATTCGATGGACTATCAGGGAAAGTTTGTCAGACACACGATCTCTGTGATCTATTATCTCGGAATGGTCATTTATTTTGCCGATACGTTTCTCGGACGCGGCGTCATGCAGAGGAACGGGATCGGCATCAATTATGCCGTCTATTCGCCGTTGCAGATCATTTTGCACGCAGTCTTTGACGTGATCTATCTGGGCGGCCTGTTCTATATCTATATCTATTTCAACCGCGAGGAATTCAAAAAGAGAGAACGGCATCTGATGCGCATGTGGGCGCTGACGTTTGCCTTTTCCGCGCTCGGCATTCTGCTGGAACTGCTGAATCTGCTGTTCTTCATGCAGCATTTCCCGTACATGCTGTTTCTCTGCATCGGAACGATCCTTCTGATGCCGCGCCTTCTGATCTATCACCGCCGGATCGTGATCCGCGAGGAAGACTATGAAGATGTCCTCAAGGAAAACGTTACGGATATCGTATTTGTCTGCGACGATTCCTTCCGCGTTGTCTATATGAACAAGCGCGCGCATATCGTCGGACAGGTCATCAAAAACGAATTCGCGGGGCAGAAGATCCAGGACATCTATCTGATGACACCGGAAACGGAAGAGAGGCTCTACAACAATTCGGTTTACGGTTCCTATACGGTATCCGCGATCTACGCGCCGCTGAACAGACGAGTTACCATGGACATCCGTCCGGTATACGATAAATTCCGGGAACTCTTTGTTGCCGTTGTCACGGTATACGGCATGGAGAACGAAGAGGCCAATACCGCGCCGATCGAAGAGACGATCGTAACCGGCAGCACGGTATCCGATGAACCCGAGTCCGAATTCAAGATCGCAAGGGGCGCGCGTCTGCTGCTTGTGAACGAGAATTCGATCCGCATGAACGTGTTTGAAAAGATGCTGCAGCCGTATTCCGCGACCGTCAGCCGTGCGCTGGATGTGGATCATGCCTTAAAGGACGTGCGTGAACATACCTACGATATGATCTTTGTCGATCAGAACTTAAGCAAGATGACGGCTTTTGAACTGGCCGAGCAGATCCGTTCGATGCCGGGCGAATACTACAGGGAGGTTCCGCTCGTCTATACCACGGACATCCCCATGGATGAGCAGTACAAGGAATTCCTGGGTGCAGGCTTTAACGATTATCTGCTCAAGCCGGTTTCTGCAAAGCATTTGAACCATGTGCTTACGAGATGGCTGTGGAAGCGTTATGCGAAGACGGACGAAGAAATGATCACTTCGGATTCCAGCAAACGGGAACTCGAGGAACTGCTTTCGGATTGTGATACCTTCTTTGAGAAGAAGGACAGGCTGCTGTTTGCGAGCAGCTTAAGAGCGGTCAGGCAGCAATGCGTGATCCTGCGCCTGCCGGAATATGAGAGCGATGCCAGAAAACTGTTCCGGAACGCCCTGATCGATGACAGTGTCGTCTTTGAGAAACAGTACAGAAGTTTCGTGACATCATTCAGGGATTACATGGAAAACATGGAGAACGCGACAACGTAAGGATGCTTTAAAGCTTTTGGAAAGCAGCATGGAGCATCAGTTTGAGACGGTTCAGCTGGTTGACTTCACTGGCACCGGGATCGTAGTCGATCGCGACGATATTTGCGTCCGGATAGTGCGAACGGATCGCCTTGATCACACCTTTGCCAACGACATGATTGGGCAGGCAGCCGAAGGGCTGCGTGCAGACGATATTGGATACACCCGTATGGATCAGTTCGAGCATCTCACCGGTCAAAAACCATCCTTCACCGGTCTGGTTACCGATCTGTACGATACTTTCCGCATAATCAGCAAGTTTTTGGATCTTCACGGGAGGATCGAAACGCTTGCTTTTTTTGAAAGCACGGATCGCGCTCGCGCGCAGGAAGTCAATGACACGGATACCGAGCCGGCTCTTGACCGCGGTGCTTTTTTTGATGCCAAGATGTCTGTATTTATAGATCTGGTTATAGAAGCAGTACTGGAAAAAGTCGATCAGATCGGGCACAACGGCTTCAGCCTGTTCGGATTCGATCAGATCGACGAGGTGGT
>JAGCXZ010000016.1 GCA_017961065.1 Lachnospiraceae bacterium | reverse complement strand
CTTCAGGATCACGTTCCCGACAAACGCCTCGCACACGATCACATCCGCATCTCCGCGCGGGATATCCCTGGCTTCGATACTGCCCGTGAAATTGATATCGGGGCAGTTCTTTAAGAGCGGGTACGTTTCCTTGACCAGAAGGTTCCCCTTCTCTTCCTCCGCACCGATATTGACGATCGCAACCTTCGGATTGGAGACTCCCAGAACATGCTCCATATAGACGGAACCCATCTTGGCGAACTGCACCAGATGCGAAGGTCTTGCGTCCACATTGGCGCCGCAGTCGATCAGAAGTGCCACACCGGTTTCCGTCGGGATCAGCGGTGCCAAAGGCGGTCTCTCGACGCCTTTGATGCGTCCCACGATAAACTGTCCGCCGACCAGAACCGCACCGGAACTGCCTGCGGAAACAAAGGCATCGCAGGTACCGTCCTTGACCAGCTGCAGTCCCTTTACAATGGAGGAATTCTTCTTGCGTCGAACGGCCATGACCGGGGCCTCCCCCGTTTCAATCACGTCCGGCGCATCGATCAGTTCCACCCGGGCCTCGTCATACTTGTGGCGTCCCAGTTCGCGCTGCATGTCTTCCATGCGGCCGCACAGATAGATCTTTATGTCATTTCGTTCTTTCAGTGCTTCGACAGCGCCCTTTATGATCTCTCCGGGTGCGTTGTCCCCGCCCATTGCGTCCAAAGCCACGTTGGTCATGTAATCATCCCTGCCTTACCCGGTTGCTTCCTAAATAACTATACAAGACATTTTTTTCAAAATCAACCCATAAAAAACTTTTGATTTTCACAAAAAAATTCCCCGGAGAAAGTCTCCGGGGAACCGCATTTTGCTTATGTTACTCTTCCGTGCTGATGATCTCTTTCTTGTTGTAAGAGCCGCAGGCTTTGCAAACTCTGTGCGGAACCATCAGTGCACCGCACTTGCTGCATTTTACAAGTGTGGGAGCGCTCATTTTCCAGTTTGCTCTCCTTCTGTCTCTTCTTCCCTTGGAAGATTTATTCTTCGGACAAATGGACATCGTTACACCTCCTTAACTACCGATCTGTATCTTATCGCTACCATATGTAACGAAAAAATCGTTCACACTCCGTCAATTATACAGACACGTATCCGCTTTGTCAACAATAATCTGCCGCCGCTACGGATTGACGATCCGGAAGGTGACGGTTGCGGTGCCGGCATACCCGTTCTTTGCACGGACAAAGATCTTGCCGGTTCCCTTCTTCACATTATTGCTGTAGCCGATGATGTCATAGTAAACAAGTGCGTCTGCAGCCTCAACATTCTGGAATTTGCCGCCCACCTTTCGCTGAAGCCTGATCTTGTCCTTGCCCGGCGTGATCGGTCTTCCGGTATACTGAAAGGGATCCGGAACGCTGAACTTTAAGTTCGCGATACCCGCCTCGGCAACCGTAAAGGTAGTGCTCAGATCCCCAAAATAGTTATTGTCTCCCTTTACCTGCACACGGATCACCGCACCTGCCGGCACAACATCCGTACTCTGCACCGGATCACCTTTTTCACGGGAGATAGTCTGCGTAACCGCATTCTTCCCCTTTCCGGTCGTCACAGTAAATACAGCATCCTCATCATAGGTGTAAATAAAGTCTTTCTTATAGTCAGTTCCGGCCTTGAGCACGACACCGTTCTGATCCGTAATGACCGGTTTCCTTACGTACTTACCCGGTGCATTCACATAGACCATATCTTCAACGCTCATCTGCAGACTGCTGATAGACTGTTTTTCGATCGTAAAGTACTGTGTTACCTTGCCGGAATACTTGCCCTGAAAGGTAAACGTGAAAGAGGGGCCGACCTTCTTCTTGCCTTTCACTGCATCATAGGCAGCGGCGGCGTTGTTGTTTGCGTATTTTACCGTATAGTCCTTTCCGGATATCAGATTTAAGGCCTTGCCTCCAACTCTAAACCCGAATGCCGGCTGCACGCCGTTCCTGGTGTAGCGAGCCCTGGCCGTATAGTCTGTCCATGCGTTTCCGGCCGCATCCGTAATCGTCACCCCGCTAATCGGAAGGATCCTGAAGGATTTCTTGAGTGCGCCCGTAAATGCGCCTTTTCCGGTGAATGTCATATTGACCGTGCCCGCATTGACATTCCCGTTCTTGGCATAAGAGACGCTATAGTCTTTCCCTTCTGTCAGCAGACCGCCGTCATATCTGACCTGATAATTCGTACCGCGGGCTTCCCCGTTGAACGGATAGGTATCCTCTATCCCTGTGATCGTTATATGATTCGCCGTAAACGGTATTCCCTGGATCTTGAAAGTTACGGTCTTGCTGCCGTAGTATTCGGGGCCTTTGCCGCGCAGGACAAGAGACGCCGTGCCTGCCGCTGTGTTGTTTATGAACATCTTAGTATAGTGCGTATCTTCCGTCAGAGGGGTTCCTTTGTAGCTGACCGTAAATTCCGGTTCCACCACATATCCTTTATCTTTCCAGTACGCGATGTTCTGCGTCGGGATCGCCGTGACGGTCACCTTGCTCATGGATATCTGCTCATTTCCCATGCAGTATACAATTCCCGGGAGTACAATATTCGAAGCGAAACTGTAGTTTGATCCTTCTTTCCCGGAGATTCTCACATCATAGATCCCCGCAGTGGTTACGGAGTCCGCATATGCTCCGCCGGCCCGGTTCTTATATTCCAGTTTGTAGTCGACACCGGGCTTTAAGGGCTTGCCTGTTGCCGCAACAACGATCTTCGGATCCGGCTTCTGCGCGGTTTTTTCTCCTTTGGATACTTTCTCCTTGATCTCGATCGCAGAATAAGTTATCGTTCCGGATGTTAACGGGCATTTTGCGATCCTGAAAAGGAACGGCGAAGCCACCTTCGTCCCGGCATAGTTGCCCTTCAGCGTTACCGTGATGCTTGCATTGCTGCCCGCATTCACATTGTTGGCATACTTCAGCGTATAATCCGTTCCCATTGTCAGCCGTTTCGTGCCGTAATATACTCTCAGATCCGGGATCGTCACAGCCTTGCCGGTATAGACCAGCGCCGGATCTTTTAACTGGGACTGCGGGATCCAGACGCCTGCATGGTCGGTACTGAATGCCAGTTCGTTTATATTGTTTCCAAACTCGCCCGCACGGTCTGTCGGATCGATCTCGCCCCATGGATCAATGGAAGCATACGGAAGATCCGCATTCAGGACTCCGCTTGGCTTCAGTCCCTTCTTGACCGCTACAGCATGGATCTTTAAGCCGGATTCGGAAATGATATCCCCGCCGATCATAAACGGTTCCGTGTACTCTCTGACCTGCCCTTCATACGCAGATTTCACCTTATATTTTCCTGTAGCAGAATCCAAAGAGAGCACCGTACCCGTGTTATTCAGCAAAGTATTTGAAGCACTTTTATCTGTCACATAGAAAATCTGTGCACCTTTTGTCTCTGTGCCAAGAGCGAGCAGATCACCATATGCGTTTCCGCTCCCCGTCACCGTTTTGAGTGCGGGCTTGATCGCCTGTTCCCTCTCCTTTACGATCACATTGACACTCGTTGTTGCCAGGCCCCCGCTCACGGTGACCGTAGCTCTTCCGATCTGCTTTTTGATGTTCAATGTCAACGTCATCTTCCCGTTTTCTTCAGCGGAAAGTTTACCTGTTGCAACGCTCTCGTTGTCGGACTTCACCGTGTATACCGTGCCGTCCAGATGCTTTGCCGGAGCTATGGATAGTTCCACGGTCTGCGTCCAGCCTTCTGTATCATCCAGGTACTTTGCGATCGCAGTTTTGCCTGCCGTGATCGAAGTCACCTGCGTCGGTGCGGGAGTGTTGAAAACCATCTTTTCGACCCACTCGTTATCGTAAGATTTCAGGTCTGCTTCCGTACGCCCGTATTTTTTGTAGAAATCTGCTTTGGAACCGGCATAATAGATTTTTGACAAAGAGGACATGTCATCTATTGTTGTCATGGCGGAAGAAAAATTAACAAGGCTCTTGGGCAGATAAATCTCTATGAAATGATTGTTGCTGCCTATTGCGATTTGTCCGAGATCCTTGACTCCCTCCGGTATGATAAGCACTTTAAAGTTTGTATTCTTGATATAGCCAAACGCACCTGCACCGATCTCAGGAGGACAATTTGTCCTCGCATTGCTGTTAAACCAGGTGCCTCCAAACTTCGGAAGTATGATACCAGAAAGGTTAGTCCCGTAAAAAGCATTTCCGCCGATTCGGGCCAACGTCGTTTTCGCCGGATCCGTAAAAAGAACTGTCGTAAGATCTTTTTGCCCATAAAATGCCGAATCACCGATTACCTTAACTGACGGCGGGATGATTACTGTTTCAATATGACCCGATTTGGCGTGATTGGTTACAGAACAGAGCGTATTCGGAATGATCTTTGTTCCGTCTTCAAAAATGACCTTCTTAAGGGCTGCACAATGCTCAAAAGTCAGATCTCCGGTCACTTCTTCCAGATTCTTTGGAATCGTGATCTCGGGAAGATTTTCACAATTATCGAAAACGCCGCCATCCATCTTTTTAAGCGTCCCGGACAGTCTGACATAAGTCACCTGCTTCATCTCGCTAAACACATATCCGGATTCAATACTGACGATATGATCGTCCATGATGATATCCGTGACAGTATTCTCAGCTGTATTGCCGAAAAGATTATCGCTATGAATCTGATAGCAGTCCATCACACTGTTATCAGCTGTTCCGTAGATATACAATGCAACGTATGATTTCCGCCTGCCGTGTAACTGTACAACTGCCCATAAACGTTCGCGCCGAGTTCTTTTGGTTCTTTTGTCTTATCATACACTTTAACTGACGACGCCGATGCTCAGGGTCTCAGATACCGGACAGGAATCAGTGCTTCCGATTCCCCCTGCCACTTCGCCTTCAGCGTCTCATCGGAAGTGCTGCGGCACGGGGAATACATGTTGATCCGTTTTCCGTTTGCATTGAACCACCCAAGGAACTGCTGACCGTTTTTGACAGGTGTCGGGAGCGGACCGTACAGGCCACCCGCAACAACCCTTTTTGCCGACACGCCGACGGTTCCGCCGTTTGCATTGAAAGTGACGGTATGTCTGCTCACACCGGAATTCTCATAATCGGGCGCCACAAAATAACCGACATAGCCGTTTCCGTTCGTCAGCTGCCCGTTTGCTTTATTCACGGTATATTCAGCCGTTCCGACAGCACCGCCGGAATTTCCGTGTACAACATGGAGAATGAGCTTGTCTCCGTCATCCTCAACACGTTCCAAAAGAGTCGTATGACTCAGGCTTTGATTATATGCATATGTGCCGGAAAAAGTTTTCCACACCCACAGGATCACATCACCCTTGTCCGGTGTATATGAACCGCCGCCCCAGGTAGTTTCGCTCCAGGGATGATAGGCTGCGCTTGTATCAACCGTAAAGGTTTTTGCATTTGCCCCATTGCTGCTGTTGACAAGACCGGAAGGAACTCCGGCCATACGGATACACCAGCTTGCAAATTCCGAGCACCATGCATTGCCCGAACTGCCAAGGAAACGTCCGTATTCGGAATAATCCCCTGATCCGTCCGTATTTCCCCCGCCGTAATCCGCCTCACTGTCACCCTCATGATAGCCGATCTGCGATTTTGCAACAGCGATCACATCCTCCCGGAAATTCCCGGAAAGTTCGGTTTGTTGCAGTTGTCTGTAATACGTACTGCTTTTATAGAGATCGCTTTCAACGGCAGCAAGATCCTCCTCAAATGGCGCATCCCGGAATGCCCCGTTTTCCAGCGTAACATCTTCCGACATACTCACATCAATCAGCTCAAAGCAGTTCTGGAACGCCCATTCCCCGATACTTTGAAGGGAATCCGGCAGGCTCGCGGTCTGCAGCTTCTGAAAATTCTGAAAGGCACGATGACCGATCCTGGTGATACCTTCGCCGACAACAAGTTTTGTAGCCTCATTCCTATAAGAAAGCCAGGGGCGATCATCCACTGTCGGGGTCGGGCTGCCTTTATAGTAATCACGTATCGCACCGCTTCCGCTGAGCGTCAACGTGCCATTGGAATATGACCATGCGATGCCTGATTCCGGCTCCGTTCCGCTGCTGGCGCCGAGAAGTTCGGAGATTCCGGCACATTCCAGGGCTTCCTCATCTTCATCGGCAAGTTCATCTTCACCAAAATTATCTTCCTCCGGATACAGGACGTCATCCGGGTCTGCAACCGTCAGGAATTCCGAATCCGTATCAACTTCATTCGTTTCGGTCTCTTCCGATTCTGCTGTCTTTTCCGGCTCCGCTGTATCTTCCGGCTCTTCCGCCACGACAGGGTCTGAACTTTCATCTTCAGCAAAATCAAACTCCGTAACTGTGTCGAAATCCACCTGCTCATTTTCACTTGCAAGCGTCTGCACAGGCAGAGCCGCTACAATCAGCTCCGCTGCCAGAAGTCCGGTCAGAAATCTTAGCAGAACCTGATTCTTTTTTCTCATGATAATTCCCTCCTGATCCGCTGTTATCTCTTATACAGGTGCCCGCATACCGGACACATTTAAAAAAGATTATAGCAAAGATCTGATCGTTCTGCTACCGACGAAAGTCTGTGTTGTATCATTTTTATGATTTTAAAAAAACTCTGGAAAGTATAATTCCCAGATAATAAAAACGCCCGATCAGATACTGACCGGGCGTGATAAACAAAAAATGTATATTCACAAATCAGTTTGCGGAAGCCTGTACGGAAGTGATCGCAACCACACCGACGATATCATCGG
>JAGCXZ010000172.1 GCA_017961065.1 Lachnospiraceae bacterium | reverse complement strand
TTTACAGCGAGGATTCCGAAGGCGCTGTGTATGATGCAGAGATGCAGAATCTAAACAATAAAACCGTTGAGCATTATCAACTTCCTTTAAGGACGCGCTTCTATCAAAGCGCCATAGATACGGATTATATGAACAAAGGTAATTCGTATAAAAAACTTCCGGAAAGTAACGTGATCTTTATATGTACGTTTGATCCGTTTAAAAAGGGCCTGAATAAGTACACCTTCAGGGAACGATGCGAAGAAGATCAAGAAATACTACTTGGAGATAAAACCACGAAGGTATTCTATAATTGCACATACAGGGGAAACGATCTTCCAGACAATCTAAAAAGCCTGTATGAATATGTCGAAACCGGAAAAGCAGAAACTGACTTAACACGCAAAATAGAAACTGCCGTAGAAAAAGGCAGAAAGAACGAGATTTGGAGGTCGCAATATATGAAAGAGATGACCATCATAATGGATGCCAGGGAAGAAGGACGGGAAGAAGGAAGAGAAGCAGGAAGAGAAGCAGAACGACTTAATATGATCACCGACATGCTTCGCCGAGGCAAAACCGTTGAGGAGATAGTTGACTTCTGCAACTATCCGTTAGAACTTGTAAAAGAGGTTGAGGAAAGCCTTGCTTCAAATGTATAAAGGATAAAGGGCGGAGAGCGGTAGCATATGGCAATGCAGAATATATATGACACCGAAATTTTTTTTACTGAATACAGCAAGCTTCGAGAACGTGAAGTGAACGCGAACAATCTGTTTGAGCTGCCGACTTTGTTTTCGCTGCTTCCGGACCTTAAGGACAAAAGGATCCTGGATCTCGGATGCGGGACCGGCGAACGTTGTATTGATTATATAAAACGTGGCGCATCAAAGGTCACGGGTGTTGATATTTCCGAAAAAATGCTTGAAGTTGCCAAAAGCAGGAACAGCGATCCGTCCATCGAGTATCTCAAGATGCCGATGGAAGATATTGGCGCGATCGACGGAACATTTGACCTGGTGATAAGCTCTCTTGCCCTGCATTATGTCGAAGATTTTGCGGGCGTTGTAAAGAATGTACGCAGACTATTATGTGACGGCGGGATTTTTCTTTTTTCCCAGGAGCATCCCTTCGCAACATGCTATTCAGGCACCGAAGACAGATGGACGCGCGATGAAAACGGGAAAAAGATCCATGCCAACATAGCGGATTATTGTATTGAAAGAAGAAACGATTCAACGTGGTTCGTCGAAGGTGTTCAGAGATATCACAGGATGTTTTCGACGATCGTAAACACAATTGCGGATAACGGGTTTAGGATCATCAGGATGGAGGAACCGTATCCGACTAAAGAGCTTGTCGAGAAGTATCCCGAATACTATGATCTTTTTCACAGACCGGACTTCCTGTTTGTGAAAGCACTTTTGAACCCCTAACCCCGTCCCCAAAGGGTCATTATATCATGAACATATGTCTTTTAAATGATTCATTTCCGCCGATAATAGACGGCGTTGCAAATGTTGTTATGAATTACGGAAGCGTCCTTGCAAATGATCTGGGCGCGAATGTTGTCGTGGGCACACCTAAGTATCCGGATGCCTCTTATGACGGCTATCCGTATGAGGTTGTTCCATATCCGAGTTTTGACACCACTGAGTTTGTAAAAGGATACCGCACAGGTAATCCTCTTTCGATCCGTGAGATCGCCCGCATGACCGAATTCGGGCCGGACATCATCCATACTCACTGCCCTGCGGTTTCAACTATGATAGCGCGCATTCTGCGCAAGGAAACAGGTGCTCCTGTCGTATTTACATACCACACAAAGTTTGACGTTGATATTGCACGTGCGGTCGGAGACGGCTTTCTGAAAAAAGAAACGATAAAGACAATGGTAAGCAGTATAGAAGCCTGCGATGAAGTCTGGGTCGTATCACACGGAGCAGGGGAGAATCTTAAGTCCCTTGGCTTTAACGGGGATTATCGTGTGATGTCAAACGGCGTGGATTTTCCTAAAGGAAGAGTGAGCGCGGAAACGGTAGAGCAGGTAACGAAGGATTTTGATCTCCCGGATGGCATTCCGGTATTTTTGTTTGTCGGCCGGCTCATGAAATACAAGGGACTTCCGATCATCGCGGAAGCAATGAAGATATTATCCGAAAACAGTGTTGATTACCGGATGGTATTTGTAGGCGGCGGAGCCGATGAAATTGAACTCCATGATATGATAAAAGGATACGGGATATCAATGGATGTGTATTCGGACGGAGAGGAAAACCATTTTGAAGGCGCAGCCGGATACACCGGAAAGGTTATATTCACAGGCCCCGAGCATGACAGAGATAAACTCCGTGCCTGGAACACCCGGGCTGATCTTTTTTTATTCCCTTCGGTTTATGATACAAACGGAATAGTGGTGCGTGAGGCAGCTGCATGTGGTCTTGCAAGTGTGCTCATTAAGGATTCATGTGCGGCAGAGGGCATAACCGATGGCCGAAACGGCTACCTTATCGATGAAAATGCCGGGAGCATGGCAGGCCTTCTTATGAAAGTTTGCGGGGATCTTGATTCGCTTTATGAAACCGGGCAGCATGCAATGGATGAAATATACATTTCCTGGGCTGACAGTGTACATGCGGCATATGAGCGATACGGCGAACTTAATGAATTGGCACGGTCCGGGGCCTTCGGACACAGAAAACATCAAAGCCTAGAATATCTGATAAATTCAACTGCGGCGATACTTAACGGTACAGAGAAGATATTCTTTGACATTCCGCGTGAGATCTACGGCGGAATGCGTGAAAACTTCGAGGAATTCCGCGA
>JAGCXZ010000171.1 GCA_017961065.1 Lachnospiraceae bacterium | reverse complement strand
ATGATGAACATGGAGCGCAGAAACGGCGAGGATAAGCCGGTTATCCGTAAGGCTTTGGTAGAGCTGGACGGCGCACCCTTCAAGTACTTTGAAGCACACCGTGAAGAGTGGGCGGTAAAGACTGCTTTCACCTATCCCGGTGCGATCCAGTACTACGGACCTTCGGAAGTATGCGACATCACAACGAGAACCCTTGCACTCGAGAAGGGCTGATCCGTATCGGATCACGATAAGTCAAAATCAAGGCGCCTGCGTTTGAACGCGGGCGCTTTTTTTGCCCTCCTGCCATGGAAACTCTCTTTTATGTACGCTTTTCCTCTGCTATAATAGATATTAAATATGGGATCTGAGCATACGGCATAAGAGAAGAGGTGTGGAATATGTTTTGTGCAAAATGCGGGAAACAGATATCGGATACGACGGCGTTCTGTCCCTACTGTGGGCAGCCTGCAAAGGACAAGCCGGTTAATGCAGCGCAGCAGCCTGCACCGGGAAGTGCGCCCATGCAGCCAAACCCTGCGCCGGTTCAGCCGACTCCTGCACCGATTCAGCCTGCTCCTGCGCCTGCACAGGATGCCGGATCCAATAAGAGGCTGAAGGTCATTTTATTTGCTTCGATTGGGAGTGCCCTGGTTCTGGCCGCGGCCGCAGCTGCCGTTTATTTTTTCTTCTTAAGAAAGCCGGAAACAAAAGACACCGACCCTGAAGAGCAGGTTGTGCAAACGGAAAGTACAATGCCGGAAGAGAGTCCGGTGCCGGAAGAGCCGGTAGAGGAAGCGGAAGCAGAGCCGTTTGTCGAAGAGCCTGCCGGGGAAGAACCGGCTGAGGAAGCAGTAACCGATGATGGCGCCGCGGATGCGCTGCTGCACTTTGCACAGGAGCAGAAGCCCTATATCAACGGACTTTCCGGTAAGTTTATCGCAAGGGGAACCGGCTATAACTTAAACAGGGATTATTCGAAGATCCCGTTTGGAAACATAGACTGTCTGGTGCATGATTTTGACAATGACGGTACGGACGAACTGCTGATCGATAGGATCGATTCGAATGGCTGGCTGACGCTTACCATGTATGAGTACAGTGACGGCAGGGTAAGGGAAGCCGACGTGTATGAGTATGACGGCAGCGTGATCGCAGCCGACAGCGGCGCGACGTTCTCGTTCTATTATGACTATGATGCGCAGACTTATATCTGCCTTTATTCGGAGGATTACTACTATCTGGTATCGGACGGCTTATCGCTGCAGTTTACGGATCTGGTGTATGACGGATCCGAGTTCATGATCAAGGGCAATGCCGGCTATGCGGGGTCTGACGGTATGGAAGACCGCAACTTTGTAAAGTCGCTTCGCAGCAACGGGATCAACGTGGACTGGGAGACGATCATGGGGTCCGATATCGACAGGAGGCTCCAATCCGCAACGGACGGCCACATGCTGTTCCGGGTTGAAAAGCGGTGTGATGATCCGATCTATAATGAGGACTATACGATCAACCGCGTGACCGGACGGATTTCCTTCAACGGATATTCGATGAACAGCTTTACATACGGAGAGGCACAGCCGGAGGATCCGGAGGATGAATACATCTTCCCGGACAGCGACATCAGACTGCTGACGGAAGCGGATCTGGCCGGATACAGCAAAGAGGAGCTGCGTCTTGGCCGCAACGAGATCGTTGCAAGGCACGGACGGCGCTTTAAGGACCGTGACCTGCAGGATTATTTTGACGCGCAGTCCTGGTATGTGGGAATTATCGATGCGGATGATTTTAACAAAACGGTGAAACTGAGCGAGATCGAAAACAAAAACATGGAATTCATCATGAAGCACGAGAAGTGATCGGGACCGGCTGTTTATGCGCCGGTAAGACCCGTGCGGTTCTCGGGTACGACCATCCGCCACTGATGCAGGTCGGCATGGTAGTAGAGCAGGATGGTGTGTTCCCTGCCGAAGTTGGAGATCTTACATTCGAACGGGAAGATCGTGGATGTGGCGATGATGCCGCTTGGCAGCTGGAAGGTGCCTTTGTGCGACAGGTCGCGGTAAGCCTTGATCATGTACGTTTGGATCAGGCCGTCCTCGTCCACGAGACGGATCTTGATCGGAAACATGGTCCCGTCTTTATTGATCTGGCAGATCACGTCCACCGCTTTGTTCCTGAATGATTCCGTACCCATAACTCATCTCCGCGTACATGGATTATAGAACAAATGTTCGATAAAGTCAAGAACGGGTGAATAAAATGATCAAAGCTATCAAAGCCGATATCACAACATTGGATTTTGTGGATGCGATCGTCAATGCGGCCAACAATTCGCTGCTTGGCGGTGGCGGGGTTGACGGTGCGATCCATCGGGCAGCAGGTCCGCAGCTTCTGGCCGAATGCAGGAAACTGCGCGGCTGCAAGACCGGACAGGCCAAGATCACGAAGGGGTACGAACTGCCCTGCATGTACGTGATCCATACGGTCGGCCCGGTCTGGAACGGAGGCCGTGATCATGAACCGGAACTGCTTGCCTCCTGCTATCTGAATTCCATGAAGCTTGCGGCCAAAAAGGGGATCACGCGGATCGCCTTTCCTTCCATTTCAACCGGCGTTTACGGATACCCGATCACGGAGGCGGCAAGGATTGCGGTGGACACCGTGAAGAGATTCCTGGATGAGAAACCCGGCAGGATCGATGAGGTCTGGTGGGCGTGCTTTGACGACCAGACGCTGAATGCATATGAGACGGCTATTGAAGAGCTGTGTGAGGAACGTAACGATGCATGATAATGATGAAAAAGTCGGTTCCCTGATCATGAATCTTGCGTGGTTTGCGTTTGCGGTCAAATTTCTGATCGTTACATCGCTGATCTCGCTCGCAGTGCTCTACTTTATGGAGAAGCCGCTCTGGTACGCGCCGATCATTGCCGTTGTGCTCTATATCATCTACCGGCTGTTCCTGACACTGATCCTGACGCTGATCGGACATACATCGGAAAAGCAGGTGAGCGCAGCCGTCACGCCATATGATCCGGAGACGCAGATCCCCGTGCTCCGTGCCTCGATCTGCAACGGGGAAAAGATCGCGGGCTTTAAGGATAAGAAGACAGGTCATTTCACGGAGATCAAACTGATCAGATCGGACGCGGATCTTGCGGAATTCAAGAGAAAATACTGCGTGGAGGAGATCACGACGGAGTATTGAGGCCCTCTGGCGGACGCACATGCAGAAATACGGAAAAAGGTGTACAATGGTATCCGATAATAAAATCGGAAAGCAGATAAAATGAAGAAGAAGTTTGATTTTACTCCGAAGCGGATCAGACAATATGTATACGATCAGTCGGTAAATATTAAGGACCGTGCTTTTCTGCTCTTCTCGATCATGGTTCTGTGTGCGCTCTTCATTGCGGTTCCGGCGGGACTGATCATGCATGAACCGCTTTCCGCAACGATCTCGACGCTGGTCGGCGCCATCTTTTTCACCGCTTATGTATTCTATACGTTTCGCTGGGGAAGCATCGCACGCGCCAAGATCGTGCTTTCGATCATCGTGGTGTTCCTTTTTCTGCCCGCCATGTTCTTTACAAACGGCGGGGTCGAGGGCGGCGCACCCATATGGCTGCTGCTCGGGATGATCTATATTTCGATGATCCTGGACGGAGCCGCGAAGTATGTGATGCTGACGCTGAACGCGCTCGTTCTGATCGCGTGCTGGATCGTCGGATATTTCTTTCCGGATATCGTCACGCAGTATTCCAGGGGCGGGAATTATTTTGATTCTGCCGCTGCGCTCTTCATTGTGAGCGGCATCATTTATTCCCTGATCACCTTCTACCTGAATCTTTACCGCAAAGAGGAAAAGAACAAGAACCTGCAGCGCCTGTTCGAACAGACGGCCACGGCGCTCGTAAGCGCGATTGATGCCAAGGACAAGTATACGCACGGCCATTCCTCGCGTGTTGCGGAGTATTCCAGAAAGATCGCGGAACTTGCCGGCAAGAGCCCCGAAGAGTGCAATGAAATTTACTATGTTGCCCTGCTGCATGATGTAGGCAAGATCGGCATTCCGGAGAACATCATCAACAAGGAAGGCCGGCTGTCCGAGGAGGAATACGAGATCATCAAGCAGCATCCGGTGCTGGGCGGACAGATCTTAAACAGCATCAGCGAGTATCCGAAGCTGATCATCGGTGCGCGTTATCATCATGAGAGGTATGACGGAAGGGGATATCCGGACAAACTCAAAGGTGTGGATATGCCGGAGATCGCGCGGATCAGTTCCGTTGCGGATGCGTATGACGCGATGACTTCCAAGAGGAGTTACCGTGATCCGATCCCGCAGCAGAGCGTGCGGGAGGAGATCGTCAAAGGCGCGGGCTCGCAGTTTGATCCGACCTTTGCCAAGATCATGCAGCACCTGATCGATCTGGATTCCGAGTATGAGATGAAGGAAAAGGGCAGCGTGCAGGAACTGGCCGGAAAGGACGAACTGCTCTGCGGACAGCTGCGCGATGCGATCTCGGAGGGTATTCTGCTCGGACCGCAGATCAAAAAGATCAATCTGAAATGTGAAACCAGAGATAAGGATGAAGGCAAGGGGCGCCCTGCCATTATCTTATTTGATTCTCTCGACGGCCGCACCCATGATACGGAGCGCGAGATCAGGGAACTGAACTATTTTGAATATGCCGGTCTGATGTTTGACGGAGAGAGTGAGTGCATCGGCGCAAGAAAGATCGAGACGCAGGAGAGCAACAGCAAGAGCGGCAGGGTCGATTCGCAGCGCATCAAGAGAACGCTTTATGAGATCACGGCCGTTAAGGTCAAAGACCATGTGATGATCACGATCGACGATATGGCAAAAGTCCGTACCGTGACGGTCGCGCTTCCTGATAGCACCAGATACGCTTATATCGGTCTGACCGGTGAGAACTGCCGTCTGTATGATGTCAGCATCTCAACCGAAGAGACACCGGTTCCCGATGACTATATCCCGCGGATCGCAGAGGAGGTCAGCTATATCAAAGGACCTGCCGGCGAT
>JAGCXZ010000170.1 GCA_017961065.1 Lachnospiraceae bacterium | reverse complement strand
TAGCCGATGATCAGTGAAGGTCCGTTGTAGGCCTCGGCCTCTGTCAGAGCCTTGATGGTCTGGTTCATGTCTGCGCCCATACCGATGTGAGCAACATACACGTAGCCGTAGCTCATTGCGATCTCAGCAAGAGACTTCTTGCCGATCTCTTTACCTGCTGCCGCGAACTGACAAACTTCACCGCTGTTGGAAGCCTTGGATGCCTGTCCGCCTGTGTTGGAGTACATCTCCGTATCGAATACCATGACGTTGACATTCTCGCCGGAAGCCAGAACGTGATCCAGGCCGCCGAAACCGATATCATATGCCCAGCCGTCACCGCCGAAGATCCAGATCGACTTCTTGGACAGATAATCTTTCTTGGAAAGGATCTCTTTTGCGGTAGGACATCCGCCGTCTGCAGCCTTCTTGAGTTCTGCTACCAGAGCTTCTGTAGCGGGTGCATTTTCCTTCGTGTTGTCCTTTGTATCCAGATACTTCTGTGCAGCAGCCTTGAACTCAGCCGTAGCCTTGTCGCCGGCCATCATCTCTTCCACTTTGGCGATCAGCTGATCCCTGATGTACTTCTGGCCGACCTGCATGCCCAGACCGTGTTCCGCGTTATCCTCGAACAGGGAGTTGGACCATGCCGGACCCTTCTTGGAATCCTTGTTGACCGTGTAAGGTGATGTAGCTGCCGGGTTACCCCAGATCGAAGAACATCCCGTTGCGTTGGAGATGTACATCTGCTCACCAAACAGCTGTGTGATCAGTCTTGCATAAGAGGTCTCCGCACAGCCTGCGCAGCTGCCCGAGAACTCAAGCAGCGGCTGGTTGAACTGGGATCCCTTCGGTGTGAAGTCGGAGAGACCCACATCCTTCTTGCCGACATTTGCTACCAGGTAATCGAATACCGGCTGCTCTGCCGCCTGGGATTCCTGCGGAACCATTTCGATCGCCGATGTCGGGCAGACGGTGATACACTCACCGCATCCCATACAATCAAGCGGGGATACTGTCATCGTGTACTTGTATTCGGAAGCTTTCGGCTTCGTGTCTGCAAGTTTGATATTTTCCGGAGCCGCCTTCACTTCGGAATCGTCAAGCAGGAACGGACGGATCGTTGCATGCGAGCAAACGAATGCACAGTTGTTACACTGGATACATTTCTGCGCATCCCAGCAGGGAACGGTAACGGCCGTACCGCGCTTCTCGTATGCGGAAGCACCTGTTACGAACTGACCGTCTGCGTTGTCTGCAAATGCGGATACCGGCAGACTGTCGCCATCCATCTTGGAGATCGGCTCGAGCATTTCCTTTACCAGTTTTACAACTTCGGGACGTCCTGTCAGTTCTTTTGCCGGAGCATCAGCCTCAGGATTCTTCCAGGAATCGGGAACCTCAACTTTATGGATCGCATCAAGACCTGCATCGATCGCCTTGTAGTTCATCTCAACAACGGCGTCACCCTTCTTGGAGTAGGACTTCTTAGCCGCCTGTTTCATGTAATCAACAGCCTGGTCGATCGGCATAACGTCAGCAAGCTTGAAGAATGCCGACTGCAGGATCGTGTTGGTTCTCTTACCCATTCCGATCTCGATAGCCTTGTCGATCGCGTTGATGGTATAAAGCTGAATGTTGTTCTCAGCAATATATTTCTTTGCTTCCGCATTCAGATGATGTCCCAGTTCCTCGTCGGACCACTGGCAGTTGATCATGAATACGCCGCCGGGCTTAACATCCTGAACCATCTTCATACCCTGTGTTACGTATGCAGGGTTGTGGCAGGCTACGAAGTCAGCCTGGTTGATGTAGTAAGAACTCTTGATCGGGTTGTCGCCGAAACGCAGATGCGAAATGGTGATACCGCCGGTCTTCTTGGAGTCATACTGGAAGTATGCCTGGATGAATTTATCGGTATGGTCACCGATGATCTTGGTGGAGTTCTTGTTCGCACCAACGGTTCCGTCGCCGCCAAGACCCCAGAACTTGCATTCCTTGGTACCCGGAGCGGATACGATCGGAGCAGGCTTTACTTCCGGAAGGCTTAAGTTGGTCACATCATCCACGATACCGATCGTGAATCTGGGCTTCGGAGCATCCTTTTCCAGTTCCGTGAATACGGCAAATACACTTGAAGGCGGTGTGTCTTTGGAGCCGAGACCATAACGGCCGCCGGTTACGATCACATCGTTCATGCCTGCCTCGTGCAGTGTCGTTACTACGTCAAGGTAAAGCGGATCGCCAAGTGCGCCGGGCTCTTTGGTACGATCCAGAACCGCGATCTTCTTAACGGTCTTGGGCAGCACCTTCAGCAGTGCCTTCGGAGCCCACGGACGATAGAGGCGAACCTTGATCAGGCCGACCTTTTCTCCCTTGGCCGTCAGATAATCGATTACTTCTTCCGCAACATCACAGAAGGAACCCATGCAGACGATCACGCGCTCTGCATCGGCCGCGCCGTAATAGTTGAACAGATCGTAGTTGGTACCGATCTTCTCGTTTACCTTCTTCATGTACTTCTCAACTACAGCCGGAAGCGCATCATAAGCCTTGTTGCAGGCCTCTCTGTGCTGGAAGAAGATATCGCCGTTCTCATGAGAACCTCTTGCCGAAGGGTGCTCGGGGTTCAGCGCATGCGCACGGAACTCGTCAACCGCATCCATCGGTGTCATGTCTTTCAGATCTTCAAAATCCCATGTCTCGATCTTCTGGATCTCGTGGGATGTACGGAAACCGTCAAAGAAGTTGATGAACGGAACCTTGCCTTCCAGAGCTGCCAGATGGGCAACCGGAGCCAGATCCATAACTTCCTGCGGATCGGATTCACACAGCATTGCAAAACCGGTCTGGCGGCATGCATATACGTCACTGTGGTCACCGAAGATATTGAGGGCATGTGTTGCAACCGTACGCGCGGATACATGGAAAACGCTCGGCAGCTGCTCACCTGCGATCTTGTACATGTTGGGGATCATCAGAAGAAGACCCTGAGAAGCGGTAAATGTAGTTGTCAGCGCACCTGCTGCCAGAGAACCATGAACGGTACCTGCAGCACCTGCCTCGGACTCCATTTCCACAACCTTGACTGTGGAGCCGAAAATGTTCTTAAGTCCGGTAGCTGACCACTGATCCACCATGTCTGCCATCGGGCTGGACGGGGTAATGGGATAAATACCTGCTACTTCGGTAAACGCATAAGCTACATGCGCCGCAGCGGTATTGCCGTCCATAGACTGTTTGTTTCTGGGCATAATACATATTCCTCCTTTTTATTTGAGAGCCCGGCATCCCGATCCCGCGTGCATCCGGCAGCGTCAGAACAGGCAAGCCAGGGCCAACACATTCCGTATTATTTTAGCACTTTTCAGATAGCAAAACAATCGGAAGAACTCTTAAAAAAAACAAAAATCACATTTGTTCCCAAAATAATACACATCCTATGAAAATCGCGCGATCAGCGCATAGACGACCGGTATCGCAAACAGCACGAGAACCGCAGCGGCCCACAACCCCAAAAGGACCCATGCACAGAAGCGTTCCGGAAGGCGCGGCAGTGATCTCTTTTCCATAAACAGCAGCACCGCCAGCAACAGCAGACCGGCCACGCTGAGCGCGATCCCCGTAAAGAACCCCTGCGGATGATAGGTCAGTTCCACCCGGTCTTCTCCCGGATCGGCCGGGATCAGCAGGAAGACACCCATCAGGTTCTGCGGTTTTCTTTCCTGCCCGTTCACGCTACATGACCAGCCTTCATCATAGGCAACCGGGAGCAGAAGATATGCATCCTCCGCTGTCTGCGTCAGGGAGAGTGTATGGCTTCCCGCCAGATAGTTTGCACCGCGGTCTTTAAGCAGGTCGCAGAGCGTTCCCAGCTGATCCAGGTCCAGTGTGAACATCCGGATCGGATAATCCTTGATCTGCGCATCCAGCTTCAGGAGGACGTCTGCTTCCTCATCCCGGAAGGTGCCCAGGCAGACGGTATTGTTGTTAAAATGCGCCGGATAGAGGGTGTTGTCTGTCTCCCGGATGCTTGGAATGCAAACGGGTTCGCCGTTTACAAGGATCTCCAGATTCCGGTACTCCGCGTCCACACAGGGCGCATATAAGTACAGGGCCCGGTGCCCATTAAGGTTCAGATGGATCTCATTTCGCGTCTCACAGGGTGTCTGTGCATCACAGGCTGCAAATTCCGCAAAAGGCTTATCCTGCTGCTCTGCCGTTCCCGCGGGAAGGGCCGCTGCATACAGCGCATTGCAAAGCGTTACCATATCGGGCGCCGTCCGGATGGATTCCGCCTCCGGGTCACTGATCTGAACAGAGCCGAACGGGATCGTATACCTGCAGGCGTACAGTCCGTAAGAAGCTGTCTCATTGCTTAAGTGATCCGTCACAACTTCCGCTTCCTTTTCGAGGCGGTAGAGATCCGGATCCTGCGGATTACGGGACAGGATATGCTTTATGTTCAACAGCGCATCCGAGAGCACCGTTCCGCCCGCATCCAGAAGCCTTGTAAAGTGAATGCTGTACCCCAGCCGTCTTGCATTGGACTGCATGGACGGGGACAGCAGATGTGTCAGGTTTGACAGGGTCGGCTGCTTGAGATAGATGCCGTAATTGACGTTCAGGCTTTCATCCGGATTCTTGATCCGGTCGATCCGCTCCGCGGAAAGATCAAAGGAATCGTACAACTGACCGCAGATCCGCACACTTTCGCCTTCATGCTCCGGCTCCTCCGAAAAGCCCGTGATGTAATTCGGCTGACCGACCGTGAGGACCCCGTAAAACAGGATCTCCGCTGCCCAGAGGAACACGGCGGTTTTAAGGAATCTGCCTTTTTTGAATACAGCCAGGAACAGATAGACAAGAAACGCGCCGCCCATGGTCAGAAACGTCAGATGCAACACATTGGAAACGCGAAGTCCGGGATGCGAAACATACCACCATCTGCCGGCCGCAACAAGAATAACCGTAAGGATTCCGAGTACGGGCAGCCATTTCTGTTCCCGGAAAGATATCTGGTCTTCTGCCGTGATCACCTCCGGCTCATATGCACAGAGCGCGGCGGCAAACACAAAATAAACCAGAAAGCCGTAGCGCATCGGATAATTGTCATACGACCCCATATGCCAGAGCATCGCGATCCCCTCAAAGAGCAGGGAAAGCAAAACAAACAGGAGTGATCCCGCAACAAGGATCAAACGTCTGCTGCGCTCTTTTAAGTCTTTGCAGAACCCTTTCAGGATAACGGCGGCCGCAAGGGAAACGCCAAGCAGCACCCACCAGCGCGTAGCATATCCGCCGGCACCGCCCGAGAGTATCTCCCGGTAGGTATCAAGCGGCGAGCCCGTTCCTCCGTTCTGAAAACGCGAGGATGAAAGCGTCTGCAAAACCTGCGGGACCGTGGCAAAGGCGGACAGCAGTCCGGATGCGAGCACGGAGAGCGCAAGTTTAGCGACACCTCTTTCCGGTCTGTAGAGCAGAACATACAATCCCGCCTCTAAGAACATGAACAGGAGAAGCATTGCGGACAGATAAAAGTTTCCGGCAAGCGCGAGGCTCAGCCACAGGATCAGGCCTTTCATCCTGCCCGTTTTAAACACCTCTTCCGCATAGTACAGGATCAGGGGCACATATACGGCATAATCCAGCCAGCTGATCATGGTATAGTTCATCAGCACAAAACCGCAGATCCCGTATCCGACGGCAGCCATGCAGGTGATCAGCCGGTCGGCGCGGAAACGCCTGTGCAGATAGAAATACATCGAAACAGACATCCACCCCATCTGCATCAGAAGGTAGAAGGAAAAACTCTCGAGGATCTTATTTCTGGGAATCAGAAAAAGGAAGAGATTAAAAACGGAAAAGATGCTCCCTCCCGAAGAGGCGAAGGACATATTCACGCCAAGCGCCGTATACCAGTCAAAAAAATAACTCTTTTCCCCGTGCAGCACATCATAAAAGTGCGCATAAAACGAGGAAAGCATCGCGCTTAAGTCGGCGTAGTCGACAGTCTGCTTTCCGAACGGATACAGGCCTTTCAGCGCGAGGATAATCGCGCCGGAAAGCACTGCAGATATAAATACGAGAAAATAGGGCATAAGCCCTTTTGTCTTCCGGTCCATAGTGATCTTATTATACACCATGAAAGCCATTTATGATACGATAGAGTCATGGAAGATCGTACATACCTTGCCATTGATCTGAAATCCTTTTACGCATCCGTGGAATGCGTGAAGCGGGGACTGGATCCTCTCACAGCCAGACTGGTTGTGGCGGATGAATCCCGTACCGAGAAAACGATCTGCCTGGCAGTTTCTCCGGCCCTGAAGCAATACGGGATACCCGGACGCGCCAGGCTTTTTGAAGTGGTACAAAGGGTAAAAGAGATCAACAAAACACGGCCCGCAGACGATCCGCTCACTTACATCGTCGCTCCGCCGCGCATGGCTTTGTATATGGAATTCAGCACCCGGATCTACAACCTCTACCTGCAGTATGTCTCCGAAGAGGATATCCATGTTTATTCCGTGGACGAGGTGTTCATCGATATCACGGACTACATGTCTCTCTACCGGATGAACGCAAAACAGCTGGCAAGGGAAATGATCCTGACGGTCCTTCGCGAGACCGGCATTACCGCAACCGCCGGGATCGGGACCAACCTCTATCTCTGCAAGATCGCCATGGATATCGTGGCCAAGCATATCGATGCCGATGAGAACGGGGTCCGGATCGCCGAACTGGACGAGAGGAAATACCGCGAACTGTTGTGGGATCACCGGCCCCTGATCGATTTCTGGAGAGTCGGCGGCGGCATCGCAAGGAAACTCGAAGCAAACGGTCTCCATACCATGGGGGATGTGGCCCGCTGCTCTATCGGGAGCGCGCAGGATTATTACAACGAAGACCTTCTGTACAAGCTTTTCGGCATCAACGCGGAACTCCTGATCGATCACGCCTGGGGATGGGAACCCTGTACGATCGCCCAGATCAAAGCCTACAGGCCCGCGTCCAATTCCGTCAGCAACGGCCAGGTCTTAACACGCCCCTATCCGTTCGACCAGGCGCGTATCGTCGTCTGGGAAATGACGGACGCGCTCGTATTGGATCTGGTGGACAAGGGGCTGGTCGCCGACCAGCTTGTCCTGACCGTCGGCTACGACATCGAGAACCTGACCGACGAAGACCGCAAGAAAGCTTATCACGGAGAAGTCAAGATCGATCACTACGGACGTCTGGTTCCCAAAGCCGCACACGGCAGCATCAATCTGGGCTCTCACACTTCCTCATCCACGCAGTTTTTGCATGCCGCCATGGATCTGTATGACCGGATCGTGGATCCCGCGCTTCTTGTGCGTCGCATGTACGTGGTCGCCAACCATGTCATAAGGAAAAAAGACGCGCAGGAAAAGGCAGATGCCTATGTGCAGATGGATCTGTTTGCGGATTACGGGCTCGGTCCAAAAAAGGACGAAACCGAAAGACTGTCCGAAGAGAAGGAACAGAAGTTGCAGGAAGCCATGCTCACCATCAAGAAAAAGTACGGCAAGAACGCGATCCTGAAAGGCGCCAACCTGCAGGAAGGCGCGACCGCCAGAGACCGCAACCGCCAGATCGGCGGTCACAAGGCCTGATCCGGATTACAGGAATAAGGGAAAATCATGGGAAAATACGATGACATCATCAACCTGGAGCATCCGACCTCCGCAAAGCACCCGCGGATGAGTATTGAGAACCGCGCGGCGCAGTTTGCGCCTTTTGCGGCGCTGACCGGTCTGGATGCGGCCATAGAAGAAACCGGCAAAGAACACACGGATTCTGTGCAAAATGCCGAAGAACACATCCCCGACCCCGATTATTCAGCGGAATAGTTCCTAGTTTCGTCATTGTGCACAATATTTTTTTTGTGATTTGTTTATATTGCACAAACTCTGAAATTTGGTATACTTACAGTGTCAGGTTGTTGTCAAAAGTCCCGTGCAACAGAGTTGCACGTTGAATTTTCGCAACAAGCCGGCGCGGCAAGTTCACTTGCCGGCCCGGTCTTTTGCGAAAATCACACATGCGCTTACAGCGCATGGTGCTTTTGACAACAACCTGACACCGAAACCATTTCATAATTTAAAAAAAGGAGGTATTCGCATGAAGATTACACACATCAAAGACGTGAACAAGTTTTTTGAGGTAGTCGACGAATGTCAGGGAAAAGTTGAGCTGGTTACCAGCGAAGGGGATCGTCTGAATCTGAAATCCAAACTGTCTCAGTTCATCTCTCTGACCAACATCTTCAATCCGAACGGTGAAGTTAAGCCGGAGATCCCTGAGATCGAACTGGTTGCTTATGATCCTGCGGATGTGGAGAAGCTTATCAACTTCATGATGATGGGCTAATCGTCATACCGGTCAGTTCTTTGTCCCTGCCTGTGTCAGCTGTGTAAAATACAGCTCACGGGCTTTTTGGTATTCACGGTTAAATACCGAGTCATTACCCTGATGCATGGAAGAGATAAATGTATGCATGGCATCCGTTTTCTCCGGATGAACGCGGACGATCGTTGCAACACCGATGTTGGAACAGGTGTCCGCGATCCGCTCCAGGTTCGTTAAGATCTCCATCAGAAGGATACCCGCACGGATGCTGCATGTCCCCTCACGAAGTCTTGCGAGGTGATTGTCGTGCAGCGTATGGATCATATCGTCCATAACCTCTTCCAGCGGTTCGATATGATATGCACTGTCAATGTCACGTTTCTCAAATGCCATCCGCGCATAATCCAGAATGCTGTTCAAAAGCAGCCTTGTCAGGGAAAGCTCCTTCAGTGCCACTTCCGTAAATTCTACATTTTCCTCATCTTTCTTTCTGGCCGCCTCGGCAATATAAACCGCGGCATCCCCCAGATGTTCGAACTCCGAGATCAGTTTATGATACTGCGTCAGGATCCGGTTGAAGTGCTCTTCGGTTGTATGCGGCGACAGCTGTACCAGATAGTTATCCACGCAGTCCGTCAGTCGATCGATATGTTCCTCATTCTCCAGGATCTCTTTATACACTTTCTCATCAAAGTTTGTGACCAGGCCGAACGCACGGTTGATCCCGTCATAGGCCAGTTCAAACATGATCGTCAGGATATCATAGCAGCTCCTGAGCGCAAGCGCGGGTGTGGAAAAGAACACCGGGTTCAGCGCGCTGATCTGCGCTGCATACGGGTCCTCCTTTGCCGGCTCGTCTTTGATGATGACGTAGCTCATCTTTTTATACAGTCTGACGATCGGCAGGAGCAGGATCGCGCTGCTTAAGTTAAAGATCGTATTGATATTCGCAATGCCGCCCGAATGCATCGGCCTGTTCCATAACGTATCCAGAAGGCCGACCCTGTAGATGATCTCAACCGCAAGGATCACCAGAATGGTTTTGCACAGGTTGAACAGGATGTTTACAATACCGACTCTCTTGGCATCCGGCTTTGCGCCGATCGAGCAGACGATCGCCGTTGTTACGCAGTCACCCAGATAGACGCCGACGATCATGACATAGATCGTCCGGAACGGGATGTCTCCCGCCATCGAAAAAGCCTGCAGGATACCGACCGTTGCGGAGGAACTCTGCAGAACAAACGCGATACCGGCACCGGCCAGATATCCGAGGAACGGGTTGTCGCCCAGATTTGCAAACAGGGTAGTGAGAAATCCGCTGTTTGCAAAAGAACTGACCGCGCTCGTCATGTTCAAAAGGCCCGAGAACAGAATACCGAAACCGACTGCGATATTGCCCACGCTGTCCGATCTTTTAAACCGGAACCCCATGATCAAAAGCATACCAAGCGTCAGGGCCAGCGGTGCCAGCGTGGACGGCTGGAAGAATTGCAGGAACGATCCGGCCTCCGCGTTAACGTCCAGCAGCCTGATGATCTGACCCGTGATCGTCGTGCCGACATTGGCACCGACCAGAATCCCCAGAGACTGATCCAGCGAAATGATACCGGCCGCTACAAGACCGGATGTGATCACGATGGTGGCTGTGGATGACTGGATGATCGCCGTAACGGCGAGTCCGAGGAAAAATGCCTTGATGGGATTGTTGGTGACTTTCTCCATGGCAAGCTTCAGCGTGCCCGAAGAACCTTCTTTCAGATTTGCCCCCATCAGACGCATGCCATACAGGAACATGGCAAGTCCGCCCAACAGGGAGATAATGTTCAGTACAATTGTCATTTCTATGCCTTCTGTTACAGTCCTCTACGGATCAGGATGAAAAATCCAGGATCTCCTGATCCGGCTTTGATGCCGGCTCGATCGAGATCGCATCCAGGACCGGCCCCTCTCCCCTGTATTCGGAAAAATACTCCTGATTTACTTTTGCGGTAACGGTGACCCAGCTGCCTTCCTGCAGGTCCTTTACCTTATCGTATCTGCAGGCAAATCCGAGAAAAGCAATATCGTTGGCGCAGCAGGTCATCACCTGTCTGCCGGGTACAAAATACCCCTTCGGAAATTTCCGCGGTTTCATCACCATGGCCAAAAACGATATCGTTTTGCCCACATAGCGCTGCAGGTTATCCAGCGAATCGATATACCATGCGCCGTATCCTTTATCCGTCAGATCGATCCGGTCCGCATGCACGTCATAGGGCAGCTCCTCGTCCATGGTCACGTTGATCTCGCCCCTTGCGTCTTCAAATATCATCTCCGCGGATTGCGCAACGGCTTTTACGTTCCGCTTATAGTTGGCAAGCTCTTCGATCCCGTCGCAACTGTTGAGGATCACCAGCTCCGACTTGCGAAGCTGCTCCACCAGCAAAGATTTCATATTGGAAAAATACATGGTAAACGTGGAAGCATCGATCAGCGTGATCTGCTGCTCCATCTCCCAGACGAGCGGCAGTCTCATGTTCCGGTAATCCCACATGCCGTTATATTCGATCACGATCCGTTCCGGATCATATTTCTTGTCCAGTTCCAGAAGATACTCCGGATTCAGCTGCTCCTCACTGTCAATCTTTTCCAGAACAGTTCTGCTTCTTTTCAGCAGAGCCTCATCATACTCCGCTTCGCCCTCTTCGCAGAGGATCAGCAGCGTTGTTCCCGGGATCGCAAAATAAGACTGTCCGAGTGTATATGTTATAAAGGTTGTCTTTCCGCTTTCCAGAAAACCATTGATCACATAAGCCGGTTTCATTTGATCCGTTCCTTCTCTCTATGCATGCCTATTTTGCAAAAAGCGTTTTCAGCGCGTCTTCCTTCAGATCCGATCCGATCACGCAGATCCTGCCTGTCACGTCGGGACTGCCGTCTCTGACATCCGACTCTCCGGGTGTGTAGTCAAAATAGATCCAGGAGCCGTCTCCCTCCACCATTCCTTTTGCTCTCAGGATCATTCCGTAATCCTGCTCTTTTCCGAGCTCATCCAGAATATGGGAGATCTCTTCTTTTGTATATCTTGCGGGCGTCTCCATGCCGAAGCTCGTAAAGATCTCATCCGCATGGTGATGATGGTGCTCATGCTCGTGGTCATGATGATGCTCGTGCTCGTGATGGTGTTCATGCTCATGGTCATGTTCATGATGATGTTCGTGCTCATGCTCCTCGTGGTCATGATCATGGTCATGGTCATGTTCGTGCTCGTGATGGTGTTCATGATCATGGTCGTGTTCGTGATGGTGTTCATGATCGTGGTCATGATGATGCTCGTGCTCATGCTCCTCGTGCAGGCGCAGGGCTTCCTCCATCAGTTCGCGCTCCAGATCCGTCGCTCCCTCGATCGTCGCAAGGATCCTGTCTCCGGTCAGGGCAGGCCAGGGCGTTGTGATCACGGTTGCTTTCGCGTTGTGCTCGCGGATCATGGCAACGACTTCGGCGATCTTTTCCTCCGGCATCTGGTCCGTGCGGCTCAACACAACCGTTCCGGCATGCGCGATCTGATTGATAAAGAACTCGCCGAAATTTTTGATGTACATTTTTGCCTTCTTGGCATCCACAACGGCAACCGCGCTGTTCAGTTCGACCTCATCATCCTTTGTCGCGTTCTTCACGGCCGCCATGACATCCGAAAGTTTTCCGACCCCGGACGGCTCAATGATGATCCGCTCCGGCGCATAGACATCCAGTACCTCTTTCAGGCTGGCGCCAAAATCACCCACGAGCGAGCAGCAGATGCAGCCGCTGTTCATTTCCTTGATCTCGATCCCGGCATCCTTTAAGAAGCCGCCGTCGATACCGATCTCACCGAATTCATTTTCGATCAATACAACTTTTGTCCCCGACAGGGATTCCTGCAAAAGCTTCCGGATCAGTGTTGTTTTTCCGGCACCCAGAAAACCGGATACGATGTCTATTTTTGTCATATTGTTCACGCTTTCCTTTCGCGGACCGATGTTACGCCCACTTAACCGAGGTATATTCTCGCACTTTTATAACCTGTTTGTCAATTGCGGAATTCATCCTGCACGCTCTATGCAAGGGTATATCCGTTCCTGCCGTTCGCCTTTGTCTCAAACATGGCCGCCTCCGCATTCTGATACAGTTTTTCGTAATTTCCGCCGTTGTCGCATGCAAAGGCCACGCCGATCGAGGCCGTGACGCGGACCGGTTCTCCGTCTTTTCCGGATACCGTCTGTGTCACCAGCTTATTCAGGGTACGGCTGATCTGCAGTGCCGCGCGTTTATCGTTCAGATCGGATACATAGACGATAAAAGCATCGCCGCCGGGTCTGGCCAGGATATCTTTTCCTTTAAAGTTGTTTTTCAGGATCTCCGCGATCTTTTTGAGCATCTCATCTCCCGCGTCATATCCCGCCCTCTTGTTCACCATATCAAAATGATCCAGATCGAGCAGGATCATCGCGTCAATGCGGCCGGTATCATAGCATGCCATGATGGCTTCATCGATACGCTCCTTCGCGGAAACCGCATGGAACAATCCCGTCAGCGTATCACGCTCCGTCTGCTCCGCAAAGGTCGGTGCATGCGTAACGTCCTCAATATAACCGATCGCCAGCGTCCCTTCATCCGACATGACATCGGCCGTCAGGGCAAGATGTATAAAATTCGCGTTCTTAAGTTTCAGATTGATCTCGATCAGGCCGGAATTGGCAGGAAAACCCGCCAGCTGTGCACGCAGCAGATCCACATAGGTCTCATCGATCCATGTCATGGCAAACGCCGAAAGCATTCCGTCATACCGCTTGGGTCCGCCGAAGAACTGCTGCAGGGACTCATCGGCGATCACGATATCTTTGGCCGTATCATAATAAAAGATGCCCACCTCTTTACCGGACAGGCTTTTGACCAGCCTTCGCACAAATGTCGTATAGTCCTGCAGGAATACCCCGCAGATGTCCTGATCGACCGGAAAGGCCGTGATCTGCGCCAGGATGCTGAACGTTTCCAGATACCGTCTGCACTTGACTTCCGTATTCCCGTTCGCGGCAGGGCTGAGCATTTCCGCCCACTCACGCGCTGCCTCCTCTCCGTGCTGTTGTGAAAACCGCACGTTTACGATCGTGGTCTTGGTCCGCTTTTCCAGCTCGGCCATGGCCGGATTACCGTACAGGCATTCCAGATCCAAAGCTTTGCCTTCCGCATCCTTTATCACCTTCATGAGTCCGAACGGTGTATTGCAGTTGTCCATGAACTGCGCCTTGTTCCATTTATTAAACGGTCCCACTTTCGCTTCCTCCCGCGTAAAACTATTCGCTCAGGCCCTCAGAGATCCCAAGGAGCACGATCCCTGCGATCACGGTAACCACACAGGCGTACTGGGATGCCTTCAGTTTCTCCCTGATAAATATCCTGGAAAGAATAACGGATACGATACAATAAGATGCGATCATCGGCGCAGCAAGCACCGGTCTGGAGGCCATGGCATAAACATAGAAGATCTGGCCGCCCTCCTCGCAAAGTGCCGCGATGCCCTTGTCGCGTTCCGATCCCCGAAACGGGTTATATGCTTTCTTCGTCCGGATCAGCATAAAGAACCATGCAACGATGCCCGCAAGAAAGAAGGTCAGGCCGTAAAGCACCAGAACATCGATCTCGCCGAGTCCCGGACCGGTTTCCTCATTCAGAATGATGCCGTCAGCAGCTGTGCCGATCGTATCAAACAGGCAATACGCGATCGGGAACAGCAGCGCTAACGCAGAAAAACGGTATTTGTCCGGCTTTTCCCCTTGAACGGGTTCCGGTCTTTCCAGACGGTGTTCCACGATCGCAAGCGCGATCACGCCGATGACGATCAATGCCGTTCCCGCAACGTCGAT
>JAGCXZ010000169.1 GCA_017961065.1 Lachnospiraceae bacterium | reverse complement strand
TTCAAAGGGCTTAAGAGCTCAGGTTAAGTGCTACGGCGCAGACGATGTTCAGGAAGGTGTGGCAATCATGCATCACGAGAATGTTGGCGTTTCCATCACAGGAAACTCAACAAACCCCACACGTTTCCAGCATCCCGTTGCAGGTACTTACAAGTAGGAGCGCCTCGAAGCAGGCAAGAAGTATTTCTCGGTTGCATCAGGCGGCGGCACAGGCCGTACACTGCATCCCGTTAACATGGCTGCAGGTCCCGCTTCTTACGGTATGACGGATACCATGGGCCGTATGCATTCGGATGCACAGTTCGCAGGTTCTTCCTCCGTTCCGGCTCACGTTGAGATGATGGGTCTGATCGGTGCAGGTAACAACCCGATGGTAGGTATGACGGTAAGTACCGCCGTATCCATCGAGGAAGCTGCAAAAGCCGGCAAGTTTTGATCAAATGTAACAGCAATTTGCCATTCATGCGGGACGGTTCTAAACCGTCCCGTTTTTTCGCTAATTTTTGTGAAAAATCCTTTTCTATTGCGTGAAAGTTTGATACAATTACTATTACACGAACTGCATATCTGATTTCATATGGACGCAGTGAATCATTCATTAAACTTATAGGAGGAATGACTTACATGGCAAAGAAGACTACCAAGACAAAAGCGGAAGAGACAACGGCCGAGAAGAAGGTTGAAGAAACAACGGCTCAAGTAACGGAAGCTGTCAAAGAAGATGTGAAAGAAGAAGCACAGAAGAGTGCGAAAGATGCAGTGGGAGAGGCAGCAGCGGAAGTTAAGAAGACGACTAAGAAGGTAACGGCTGCGGTCGATAATAAAGAAGAGGTCAAAAAAGAAGTGAAGGAAGAGACAAAAGCAGAAGTGAAGGAAGAGACAAAAGCAGAAGTGAAGACGGAAGCAAAAGAAGAGAAGAAAGAAGTTGCCGCAGCGGTTGAGAAAGCGATCACGGAAGGAAATGCCGAGACGATTTATGCTACGATCAACGAAGCTGATCTGAAGCAGGTTGTATCCCTTCTCGTTGAGATCAACGAATCCAACCGGAAGCAGATGAAATACCTGAAGCGTCAGAGTGGATGGGCACTGTTCAGTTCCCTGCTTGCCCTTTTCGTGGTTCTGGTCATTGCGATCGTGGGTATCGTTTCCGCTCCCAAGATCGTTCGTGTTGTGAATGAAGTAGAAAACGTTCTGGTAGACGCGCAGACCATCATGAGCGACGCGGAAGGCGTGATGTCCAATGCGGATGAGATCGTATCCAGTGTCAACGGTATGATGGGCGAGATCAACGATGTGATGAAGAATATGGACGTTATTACGGAGAACCTTTCCAAGTCCGATCTGAACACCATGTTAAGCAATGTGAACGACCTCGTGGTACAGAGCGAAGAGAGCATCGCGGATGCAATGAAGAAGGTCGATGAGATTGATGTTGAGGCATTGAATGATGCGATCGTGGACCTCGGCAAGATCGTCGCACCGCTTGCGAAGCTTTTCGGCAAATAAATAAAAATCACGTAACATACAGGGGGAGAGTATAAAGCCATGTTAGGCGCAGATGCAATGGTAAAATGCCTTGAAGAAGAAGGCATCAAAACAGTATTTGGTTATCCCGGTGTAGCCATCTGCCCGTTTTTTGAAAGTATTTCTCATACCAATATAAAGCGCGTGCTTGTCCGCACTGAGCAGAATGCTGCTCATGCGGCAAGCGGTTACGCGCGCGTGTCGGGAGGTGTCGGAGTATGTATCGCAACCTCCGGTCCCGGCGCGACAAATCTGATCACCGGTATCGCAACTGCATATGCCGATTCCATTCCGCTTGTCTGCATTACGGGACAGGTGGATTCTGCGCTTTTGGGATCCGACGTGTTCCAGGAAGCGGATATCACCGGAGCGGCAGAATCCTTTGTCAAATACAGTTATCTGATCAAGGATGTCAACGATATTCCCAGAGTATTCAAAGAAGCGTTCTATATCGCCTCCACGGGGCGCAAAGGCCCGGTGCTGATCGACGTGCCCATGGATATTCAGAACGAGACGATCAACCGTTTCAAGTATCCGGCAGAGGTGAACCTTCGCACATACAAGCCGACCGTACGCGGCCATGCCGTTCAGATCAAGAAGGTGTTCAAGGAACTCTCACGCGCGAAACGCCCGATCATCTGTGCAGGCGGCGGCGTGCTCTTAAGCGGAGCCAAGGAACAGCTGAAAGAGTTTTCCCATCAGTACGGGATCCCGGTTGTAACAACCATGATGGGGATCGGCGTGCTGCCCTCCAATGATCCGTACTATTTCGGGATGGTGGGTAATAACGGAAAATCATATGCCAACCGTGCGATGAACGAGTCGGATCTGCTTCTGATGATCGGGGCAAGAGTTGCGGACCGTGCCATTTCCCAGCCGGATCTGATCATCGAGAACAAGGTGCTGATCCATATCGATGTCGATCCCTGCGAGATCGGTAAGAACGTCGGACCGCATATCCCGCTTGTCGGCGATATCTCGGCGATCTTTGAAGACTTTAAGCAGCATGACATCAATGTGGACTACAGGGCGTGGAATAATACGCTGAACAAATATAAAGACGAGTATGTGATCAACAGGGACATCGATCCCGATTATCCGGACCCCGGAAAACTGATCAAAACGCTTTCCGAAGAGATGGACTTTAACGCCGTATATGTTGCCGATGTGGGGCAGAACCAGATGTGGTCCTGCAACTACCATATCGTAAAGAACGGTAATTTCCTGACATCCGGCGGCATGGGTACCATGGGATATTCCATTCCGGCCGCGATGGGCGCAAGACTCGGCTGCAACCGGCAGGTCGTTGCCGTCTGCGGCGACGGTTCTTTCCAGATGAGCATGATGGAACTTGCAACGATCAAACAGCATCAGATCCCGGTCAAGATCGTGATCTTTAACAACGGATATCTCGGACTGGTGAGAGAATATCAGGACAGATCCTATAAGAGCAACTACTCGATGGTGGATCTGACCGGCAGCCCCAATTACGAGAAACTGGCCGCCGCCTATGATATCCCTTATATGAAGATCAAGGGACCCGACAGGATCCGCGAAAAGATCCGCAAGTTCTTAAAGGATGATGAGACGGCGATCCTGGAATGCATGATCGATCCGTATTGTTTTGCAAAATAGCAGGAGGCTTTAGATGAAAAGGCTTTATTCCGTTCTGGTAGAGAACAGATCCGGTGTTCTGATGAAGGTGGCCGGGCTGTTTTCCAGAAGATGCTTCAATATCGATTCACTGGCTGTAGGGGAAACGGATGATCCGAAGGTTGCCTGTATGACGATCGTTTCCTCCGGAGACGCGACGACCCTGGAGCAGATCGAAAAACAGCTGAATAAGAAGATCGACGTCATCAAGCTCAAGACCGTTAAGGAGAGCGAAAGCATCTCCAGGGAACTGATCCTGATCAAAGTCAAATACAACAAGAACAACCGCAAGGAACTGATGGATATCTGCGATATCCTGCATGCCGAGATCGTCGATATCTCCAAGACCATGATGACGATCCAGCTGTGCTCGACGCCGGATAAGATCGAATTGCTGTTGCAGATGCTTGCCAGCATCAGTATCGTGGAAGTTGCGCGTACCGGCACCCTTGCGCTGCAGAAATGCCATCTCGAATGAGTCTGTCTATAACCTCAGGTTATGCAGAACATGAAATACCCCTATAGATTGACATGGATTTTTCTCCAAACTATAATAGGACTATCATGCAGAAGAAAGTTTTTCAGATCATCGTTGATAACACATCCGGCGTACTGAGCCGCATTTCCGGTCTGTTCAGCCGCAGAGGATACAATATCGAAAGCATCACGGCAGGAACGACCGCAGATCCCCGCTTTACCAGGATCACCATTGTTGCGTGCGGTGATCTCGATATTCTGGATCAGATCGAGAAACAGGTCAGCAAACTGATCGATGTGCGTTCCGTTCGGGAACTTCTTCCCGAAGATTCCGTATTCCGTGAACTGATCATGATCAAGATCGCGGCCAATGCCGAGCAGCGTCC
>JAGCXZ010000168.1 GCA_017961065.1 Lachnospiraceae bacterium | reverse complement strand
GTCGATCGCGATGATCGCAACGGACATGTCCGTGCCTGTGTTTGCGACGACAGCGGACATCAGTTTCTGGTGGAAGCCCTGATAGTTATAGAGGCCGGTCTGCTTGTCACGCACCTGATCGGCCTTGATCTGCTCGATCAGCTGGGACAGTGCTTTCTGCCGGTAGAATGCTTCGATCCCCTGATTGACGTTGCGCATCCAGACACGGAACGTCTCATTGTAAAGAACGGTCGTATTTCCCAGGTTCAGCGCGGCATAACCGAAACACCTGTCTTCAAAGAACATGGGCACGAAAATAAAGGTCGTCGGTGCATCCCGCTCCTCATCCAGTTCGGGCAGCATCAGGGAAGTGTCAAACGTGCGCGTCAGATCAACGACACCCGGATCTTTGTCGGGCAGTTCGTCCCCGCACTTGATCACCATATGCATCGTACTGTCATAGCCGAATCTCCTGGCGTTGTCGCCGATGAAGGAGATGGGATCCATGAAGTTGCTGTTGAGGCAGACCCAGAAATTGTGGAACGGTCTGATCTGATAGGAGTAGACAGCCAGGATCTCAAAGAACTTTTCGTAATTGGTCTCGCAGAGCATGTCCTCGGTGATGTGATTGAAATCCGAATAATAACTGCGCTCGGAATGGTCTGTTTTCCATTCCGTGCGGTTTGTTTTCGTGAAAGCGGGCGTGAATTTCTTACAGCCGCAGCTGCCGCCGATCATGATCTCGGAGCGCATGTCAAAGGTCGGTACGGCTTCGCCCGTGATGGCATGTTGCAGCTTGTAGAAACAGAGTTTGCCGCAGTGATCGGCCGGGATATCGGCGGATGTGAGCGGTACCGGCGCGTTCTGCCCTTCCGGGTTCGAATCGTATCCTGCGATCGCGATATGCTCGGGGATCCTGTAACCGTGCTCGGACAACTCTGCCGCCAGACCGATCGCCATGTAATCGTTGGCACACATGACAGCCTGCGGAAGATCGTCCGGATGGCTTGCAAGCTGTCTGGCAAAGCGCTTTCCGCTGTCGAACCAGAAATTGCCGTGATAGATCCGGTCTTCCCGTACCGTAAGACCGTGATTTTCCATGGCATCCAGATAGGCGCTCAGACGCTGCTGCGCATGCGGATGCCCGTTCTTGCCGCCAAGGAAGGCGATGTCCGTATAGCCGTGTACATCGATCAGGTGATTCATGATCTCCACAACGGGAGAGTAATGATCCATTAAGACAAAATCAAACAGGTCGGTCTCGCGGTCAACCACAACGACCGGACCGCGGAACTTATTCTTGATCCGGTTTAAGAGTTTATCCTCAAATCCGGGCGTCAGAATGGTATCCAGAAGAATGACAAGCCCGTCAAACGCATCGAAGCGGATCAGGGAATAGATGTTGGAATCGCCGATGTTACGCAGTTCGGTTTCCTGATATTTCTGGTACATGGAAAAAACGCATACGTCATAATCCTTGTCGTATGCTTCCCGTAGAAACGCGCTCATAAAGCGTCTCTGCGTATTCTCTTCCAGCTGCCCGATCAGCACGCCGATCTTCTTACGCATAACCCGCAAACAGTCCTTTGTTTAATATCTATTTCATATTATAAAGCAAAAATCGTAAAATGGGTACAATTAAACAGAAATTATGGTATCATATACATAATATAATTTTCGGACAAAGGAGAACAAAACATGAGTAATGTTTCGCATGAGGTTAACGGGAACGTGCTGACGCTGTTCCTGTCCGGACACATTGATTCCAACAGTGCGCCGGAACTGGAAGAAAACATCAACAGGATCCGTGAGGAGAATCCCTGCGGGGAAGTGGTTGTGGACTGTGAGAAACTTGAATACATTTCCAGTGCCGGGCTGCGCGTGATCCTGCGTCTGAAAAAGAGTGTGCAGAGCACCAGACTGATCAACGTTACCGCTGAGGTTTACGAGATCTTTGAGATGACGGGCTTTACGGAGATGATGGATATCCAGAAGGCTTACCGCGTGATCTCCGTGGAAGGATGCGAAGTGATCGGACAGGGCGCGAACGGTAAGGTGTATAGGATCGATCCCGATACGATCGTAAAGGTTTATCTCAATCCCGATGCTCTGCCTGAGATCCACAGGGAGAGAGAACTGGCCAGAACGGCGTTCGTACTCGGCGTGCCGACGGCCATTCCCTATGACGTGGTCAAAATCGAAGGCGGCGGGTTCGGTTCCGTGTTCGAGCTGCTGAACGCCACGAGTTTTGCAAAGCTTCTGATCCGCGGCGAGAAGGAAGTGGACGAAGTGGTTGCCATGAGCGTTGATCTGTTAAAGCTCATCCACTCGACGGTCGTAAAGCCGGAGTCCATGCCCGACATGAGAGCGGTTGCGCTTGACTGGGCAGATTTCCTCAAGGACTATCTGGACGCACAATACTATGAGAAACTGCATGCGCTGATCGAAGCGGTGCCCGAAGACAATCATATGATGCACGGCGATTACCACATCAAGAACGTTATGCTGCAGAACGGCGAGACGCTTCTGATCGATATGGATACGCTCTGCCACGGCCATCCGATCTTCGAACTGGCCAGCATGTTCAATGCCTATGTGGGCTACAACGAACTGGATCATTCGATCGCGTTGTCATTCCTTGGTATCCCGTTTGAGACGGCTTCGGAATTCTGGGATAAATCCCTGCGCCTGTATCTGGGCGACGCCGATGAGAATACGGCAAAGGAAGTTGAGAAGAAGGCTCAGGTCATCGGTTACGCGAGGATCATGCGCCGCAGGATCCGCAGAAAAGGATTCGAGAGCGAAGAGGGCCGCAGAGAGATCGAGCACTGCCGCACGAAACTCGAAGAGCTTCTGCCGCAGGTGGATTCCCTGCTCTTCTGACCATCAGCAGGCCGGGCGACGTAACGGATACCGGAAAATAACGGACAAACCGGGAGAATACAATGGATAAAGCAAAGAAAGTAAAAGAATTAAGAGAAATGACAGGCATGAACCGGAAACAGTTCTGCGATTATTTTGAGATCCCTTACAGGACGGTCTCCGAGTGGGAACGCGACGGCAGACATGCACCGGACTATGTGATCAGACTGCTGGAGTACTACATCCGCGTCGAGAAGGTCACGAAAGAATCCCTGAAGAAGAAGGAGAAGAAATAGACATGGAACGTTCTTATAAGATAGCGGTTGCCGGAACGGGATATGTCGGACTGTCCATCGCTACGCTGCTCGCACAGCACCATGAAGTCGTTGCGCTCGATATCATTCCCGAAAAAGTCGACATGATCAACAGCGGCAGATCCCCGATCGTCGATAAGGAGATCGAGGAATACCTGGCAAAAGGGAACTTAAACCTGCGTGCCACGCTTGATGCAAAAGAAGCCTACACAGGCGCTGACTTTGTCGTGATCGCGGCACCGACCAACTATGACTCGAAGAAGAACTTTTTTGATACATCGGCCGTGGAGGATGTGATCGGTCGCGTGATGGACATCAATCCCGATGCCATCATGGTGATCAAGTCCACGATCCCCGTCGGTTATACGGAGCATATCCGTGAAAAGACCGGAAGCAGGAACATCCTGTTCTCACCGGAATTCTTAAGGGAGTCCAAGGCGCTTTACGATAACCTCTATCCGAGCCGGATCATCGTCGGAACGGATCCTGACGATATGCGTCTGACGGATGCTGCCAAAACGTTTGCGGCACTCCTTGAGGAAGGCGCGATCAAAAAAGACATTGATGTGCTCTTTATGCGCTTTACGGAGGCGGAAGCCGTCAAGCTTTTTGCCAATACCTATCTGGCCCTGCGCGTGTCCTATTTTAACGAACTGGATACGTATGCGGAGATGAAGGGCCTGGATACGCAGAACATCATCAAAGGTGTCTGCCTCGATCCCAGGATCGGTGACAACTACAACAACCCGAGTTTCGGATACGGCGGATACTGCCTGCCCAAGGATACCAAGCAGCTTCTGGCCAACTACTCGGATGTGCCGGAGAATCTGATCGGCGCGATCGTGGAATCCAACCGGACGCGTAAGGATTTCATCGCCGACCGCGTGCTGCAGAAGGCAGGGTATTACGGGTACGGCGAGGACAACGAGTTTGTTCCTTCCCACGAGAAGCAGGTTACGATCGGCGTTTACCGCCTGACGATGAAGAGTAACTCCGACAACTTCCGCCAGAGTTCGATCCAGGGTGTTATGAAGCGGATCAAGGCTAAGGGCGCGACCGTTGTGATCTATGAGCCCACGCTTCAGGACGGAGAGACTTTCTTCGGATCGCGCATTATTGGCGATTTGGATATGTTCAAACAGGCCTGCGATGCGATCATCGCTAACCGTTATGACAGTGAGCTGGATGATGTGTCGGATAAGGTTTATACAAGAGACATCTTCAGACGCGACTGATAGGTGAAAACTTGACAGAATGGCGCATTTCCTGTATGATTTGCGTATTATTTAACAGGAGGATCTTCCTTGGATACCGATGGTGTCATACAAAGTATCATATTGCTTCTTTTGCTGATATTATCAGCGTTTTTCTCATCTTCGGAGACGGCTCTCACCACGGTGAACCGCCTAAAGCTGGAGTCTTTGTCGGAAGACGGCAGCAAGAGGGCGAAAACGGTCCTGAAACTCTTGAAGAAACCCTCCAAGATGCTCAGTACGATCCTGATCGCCAATAATGTCGTCAATATTTCCGCATCTGCGATTGCGACCACGCTTGCGATCCGCTTGTTTGGAAATACTTATGTTGCAGCTGCAACGGGCATACTGACACTACTTGTTCTTGTATTTGGCGAGATTACGCCCAAGACCATGGCCAGTGTCAACAACGAGAGAATGGCGCTCCGTTGCGGTGGGGTGATTTATGCGCTGAGTAAACTCCTAACGCCCGTGATTTTTATTGTGGATGCGCTCGCAAACGGCATCTTAAAGCTGTTCCGGATCGACCCGGCGGCCGCGCGTACTGAGATGACGGAGTACGAATTCCGCAGGATCGTGGAAGACTCGCATGAGGACGGTGTGATCGAATCCGTGGAACGCCAGATGATCTATAACGTGGTGGATCTGGGCGATTCACTTGCAAAGGACATCATGATCCCG
>JAGCXZ010000167.1 GCA_017961065.1 Lachnospiraceae bacterium | reverse complement strand
TTTCAGGTATCGCAAAGTGCAACCGCCTCAGACGGTGTCATGTTCATCTTCCAGTTGCCTGCGATGATTCTTCTTCTTGCCATGCTGTTTCTCCTTTATCTGTCAGGATGTGAGCAAACGGAATACTTCGAGGGGCAATCCGCAGCGTCGGTTCCTGACGAGGTTTTGTCGAGTCTGGAACCGCTACGTGAGGACATGAGCGCAAGCGTCCCCGAGAAGCATTACCGGATGCGAACATCCATCATGGTGATCAATGTAGTTCTACTTGTCGTCTGCTGCGTAAACGCCGGGCAGTTCCTTGCCTTCCAGGAATTCCAGGGAAGCGCCGCCGCCTGTGGAAATGTGGCTCATCTTATCGGCGAATCCAAGCTGGTTGCAGGCTGCTGCAGAATCGCCGCCGCCGATGATCGTTGTAGCGTCTGTCTCTGCAAGTGCCTTCGCAACTGCGATCGTACCCTTTGCCAGTATCGGGTTCTCAAATACGCCCATGGGCCCGTTCCATACAACGGTCTTTGCGGACTTCACAGCATCAGCGAAAAGTTCCTGCGTCTTGGGACCGATATCCAGGCCTTCCTTGTCGGCAGGGATCTTGTCGGAATCAACATATTCCACATCGATCGGAGCGTCGATCGGATCCGGGAAGGATGCCGCAACACCCGTATCAACGGGAAGCAGAAGCTTCTTGCCAAGCTTTTCGGCCTTAGCCATCATGTCTCTGCAGTAATCAACCTTCTCATCATCCACTAAGGACTTACCGATCTCAAAGCCTTTTGCCTTTAAGAATGTGAACGCCATACCGCCGCCGATGATCAGTGTGTCTGCCTTCTCAAGCAGGTTATCGATCACGTTCAGCTTGTCGGCAACCTTTGCGCCGCCGAGGATCGCTACGAACGGACGAACCGGATTCTCAACCGCGTTGCCGAGGAAGTTGATCTCTTTCTGCATCAGGTAGCCGACTGCATTTGTGCCGCCCTTTGCGGTGATGAACTTCGTTACGACAGCAACGGAAGCATGTGCTCTGTGTGCGGAACCGAAGGCATCGCATACATAGTCGTCAGCCAGATCGGCCAGTTCCTTTGCGAACGCTTCGCCTGCATCACCGGGCTTAGTCTCTTCCTTGCCGCGGAAACGTGTATTCTGAAGAAGAACAACATCGCCTTCCTTCATCGCATTCACTGCATCCGTTGCAGCCTGACCCGTTACATTATAATCGGATACGAAAACAACTTCCTTGCCAAGTTTCTCGGAAAGACGCTTTGCAACCGGTGCTAAGGATTCCTTCTCGTTGGGGCCTTCCTTAACCTTGCCGAGGTGAGAGCATAAGATCACCTTTGCGCCGTCACCGATCAGTTTTTTGATGGTGGGAAGTGCAGCCACGATACGGGTTTCATCCGTGATCTCACCGTTCTTAAGGGGAACGTTAAAATCACATCTTACCAGCACCCTTATGCCCTTTGCGTTAAAATCATCCACGGATTTCTTATTCAGTGCCATAGTTTTATCTCCTTTGCGTGTTTTAGATAGGACCGTATGACGATCGTCATACGAAAACAGGGTCCGGTCCTAAAGACCGGACCCTGAAGGTCATACATGATTCAGAATTATTTCAGATCAGAGAAGTACTTGATCGTGCGAACCATCTGAGATGTGTAGCTGTTCTCGTTATCATACCAGGAAACAACCTGTACGAGATTGTCAGCGCCAACCATCGTCTGTGTTGCATCGAAGATGGAACCGTATGTGGAACCAACGATATCGCTGGAAACGATCTGATCCTCGTTGTAGCCGTAGGACTCGTTGGCAACTTTCTTCATGTAAGCGTTGATCTCTTCCTTGGTAACGGACTTCTCAACTGTTGCTACCAGGATCGTGGTGGAACCTGTCGGGGTCGGAACACGCTGTGCGGAACCGATCAGCTTGCCGTTCAGCTCAGGGATAACAAGGCCGATAGCCTTGGCAGCACCTGTGGAGTTGGGAACGATGTTGATGGCACCTGCACGGGATCTTCTTAAGTCACCCTTTCTCTGCGGTCCGTCAAGGATCATCTGGTCGCCTGTGTAAGCATGGATCGTGCTCATGATACCGGACTTGATGCCTGCCAGATCGTTCAGAGCCTTAGCCATCGGAGCTAAGCAGTTTGTTGTGCAGCTTGCTGCGGAAATGATGGTATCTTCCGGCTTCAGATCTGTGTGGTTAACATTGTATACGATGGTAGGAAGATCATTACCTGCAGGAGCAGAGATAACAACCTTGCGGGCACCTGCATTGATGTGTGCCTGTGCTTTTTCCTTGGATGTGTAGAAACCGGAGCACTCCAGAACTACGTCAACACCAAGCTCGCCCCAAGGGCAGTTGTTTGCATCGGGCTCTTTATAGATCTTCAGAGTCTTGCCGTTTACTGTGATCGTACCTGCTTCGTCATCAGCGGATACGGTATCAGCCAGAGCGTATGTACCCTGAGCGCTGTCATACTTTAACAGATGAGCCAGCATCTTGGGGGTTGTTAAATCGTTGATTGCTACTACGTCATATCCTTCTGCACCAAACATCTGTCTGAATGCAAGACGACCGATACGACCAAAACCATTAATTGCTACTTTTACTGCCATTCTTGATTCCTCCTATATTTAAATTGTCAAAAATTTATCAGCAAAGTATATTCTAACGTTTTTGTGGCAAAAATACAAGAGCAATTTCTTGATTTTCACAGAAAATAATGCTATTGTGATGAGCGTGCAAAACGTGCAATGTGACTTTTCTTTATGCAAGGAGAATCCTCATGGCGATCAGAGCCGACTACCACATGCATTCCGATCATTCCGGCGATTCAAAAGCGCCGATGGAGTTAATGATCGAGCGTGCGATCAAGTGTGGGCTTTCCGATATCTGTTTTACGGAGCACCACGATATTGATTTTGTATATAGCGAGCCGGGCAGCGAAGGAATGTTTGAACTTAACATTCCGAAATACCGTGCGGATTATCTTCGCATTGCGCCGCAGTATGCGGATAAGATCAGTGCCGTTCCAAACGGGATCGATCTTTCGCCGGCAGAGACGCCGGTTTCCGGCAGCGAGCGTGCAATGCACAGGGTCATTTCCATCGGCGGCGGCATGCCGAGAAAACAGATC